>JBARNF010001033.1:0-34376 GCA_049802835.1 Bradyrhizobium sp. | reverse complement strand
GGGCCGCCGGCGTAGCAGGCCTGCGGGCAGAACGAGCGCAGCCACATGAAGTCGCCGGCCTCGACCTCGACCCAGTCGCGGTTGAGCTTGTAGACCGCCTTGCCTTCGAGCACGTAGAGCCCGTGCTCCATCACATGCGTCTCCAGGAACGGGATGACGGCGCCGGGCTCGAAGCTGACGATGTTGACGTGCATGTCGTGGCGGACGTCGAGCGGATCGACGAAGCGGGTGGTCGCCCAGCGCCCCTGCGTCTCCGGCATCGCAGCGGGGGCAATGGTCGCCTCGTTGGTGACGAAGGCCTCGGGGGTGGGGATGCCGGGTACGACCTCATAGGCCTTGCGGATCCAGTGGAACGTCGCCGGAGTCTGGCCGTCGTTGCGCAGCGTCCATTTGCAGGCCGGCGGCAGGAAGGCGTAGCCGCCCTTGCCGAGGCGATGTGTGGTGCCGGCGATGGTCAGCGCGATCTCACCACCGACCACGAACAGCACGCCTTCTGCTTCGGGATCGGGCTCCGGCTGGGTGCTGCCGCCGCCGGGGGAGACTTCCACGATGTACTGCGAGAAGGTCTCGGCGAAGCCGGACAGGGGACGCGCGATCACCCAGGTCCGGGTCTTGTCCCAGAACGGCAGCGCCGACGTCACGATGTCGCGCATCACGCCCTTGGGGATGACGGCGTAGGCCTCGGTGAACACGGCGCGCCCGGTGAGGAGATCGGTCTGTGGCGGATGGCCGCCGTGAGGAACGAAGTAGTTGGGCTTGTCCATCGTCGTCTCTCCAGGCGTGTGCGGGTCAGGCGATCCGTCCGGCCGTTCGGTTACTCAAGGGATCGTCAGGAACAGCGGCTGGTCGAGCCACACTTCCTCGAGATTGTCGGCGCTGACGCGATCGATCACCATGAAGCGCGACTCGTCGAACACCAGCAGCGGATGATGCCAGGCGTTGCGGGCATAGTTCACGCCCTGGCGTCCGCTCGCCAAGAAGGCGTGGTAGCTCGCGGGCTCACGCGGGTCGTCGCACACCAGCACCAGCCAGGGCTGGTCCTGCAGCGGCATGAACAGCTGGCTGCCGAGCGGATGCCGCTCCATCAGCCTGATCTCGATCGGAAGCGGCCGCGGCTTGGCCTCGAACAGGCTGATGTTCACGGCAGCGCCGCCCGATGTCACGTCGACAGCGGCAAGGCCGTTGCAGCGGCGGGCAAAGCCCTGGTTGATCTCGATCGGTGGGGCGCCGTCGGTCTCGATGACGTCGCCGAAACGCGCGAACGCGGCCTTGGTCAGCGGCAGCGGCGTGAGCTTGTGCATTCGGCTTCCCGCGCCTCAGATCGCTTCGCCGCGCGCCGACTGGGCCGCGTTGCGGATCGCCGCGATGTTGCTGCGATAGGCCTCCAGCGTGCCGCCCTTGAACACGGACGAGCCGGCAACGAAGGCGTTGACCCCGGCCGCGGCGAGGGGACCGGCCACATCGGGGCCGACGCCGCCGTCGACCTCGATATCGATCGGCCGGCCCGCGATCATCGCGCGCAGGTCCTGGACCTTGCCGATCGTCGAGGGAATGAAGGCCTGGCCGCCAAAGCCGGGGTTGACCGACATGATCAGCACGAGGTCGACCAGGTCGAGCACGTAGTCGAGTACGTGGAGCGGCGTCGATGGATTGAGCGAGACGCCGGCCTTCTTGCCGAGCGCGCGGATCGCCTGCAGCGAGCGATGCAGGTGCGGACCGGCCTCGGCATGAACCGTGATGTGGTCGCAGCCGGCCTTGGCGAAGGCCTCGAGATAGGGATCACACGGCGTGATCATCAGATGCGCGTCGAAGATCTTCTTCGTATGCGGGCGCAGCGCCTTGATGACATCCGGGCCGTAGGAAATGTTCGGCACGAAATGCCCGTCCATGACGTCGAGATGGATCCAGTCGGCGCCACCGGCATCGACGGCGCGCACCTCCTCGCCAAGCTTGGAAAAATCCGACGCCAGGATCGAAGGCGCGATGACGAGCGGACGCGGCGTGAAGGACTGGGTCATGGGCAGTTGTTCCAGTGCGATCGGGGATGTCGCCGTATCATGGAGGGGCCGGTCCGGCAACGCGAGCGGGAAAAATCTGCCGGGCGCGGCATGATCTGCCGGGTTTCGGCATCCGCAACATCGCGAAATATCCGGACATATCAGCGATTTGGCGCTGGCATAGGGATTGCGAGTGGGAGGCGCGAGTTTCTTTCCGCCGCGTCAGCCCGCGGCCATCTCGGAGTTTCGCCATGTGGTTCGCACTGGGGGCCGCCTCGTCGGTCCTGGAAAGCCTGCAGTCGCTGGGGTCGACGAAATCCGGTTCCGGAAAATCGGGCAGCTCCGGCGGCAGCCCGTTCAGTCTGAACAGCGACAGCGGGAGCAGCTCCGGCAATTTCAGCCCGTGGTCGAGCTCCGGCAGCAGCGGATCGGGGCAGATCGCTCCGGAGACGATGAACGCACTGCTGGCTGCGCAGAGCCAGTCCGGCACGTCCTCGAGCGCGAGCTCGTCGACCAACCCGCTGCAGGACTTGTTCTCGCAGATCGACGGCAACGGCGACGGGCAGATCACGAAGTCCGAGTTCGAGACCGCGCTCGGCGCCGGCGGCACCAACACCGCCAATGCGGACAAGGTGTTCGGCGAGCTCGACAAGAACAGCGACGGCAATGTCAGCCTCGACGAGCTGTCATCGGCCCTGAAGGGTGGTCGCCACGGCCATCATCACCATCAGGCCGCGAATGCGGGGAGCGCCGGCGGCGCCAGCAATTCGGGAGGAGCAGGTGCGGATGCGCTGATGCAGGCGCTGTCGGGCGCATCGAGTTCCTCTTCGACCAACAGCGATGGCTCGACAACGACCACCATCACCTATGCCGACGGCTCCAAGGTGACGCTGAACACCCCGGCGGCCACGACAGCATCCAACGCCGCGACCTCGTCATACAATCTGATCGAGAAGATGATCCAGCGTCAGTCGAAGATGTTGTCGGCGTCGAACGCCGCGACCACGGCCGTCAGCGCCTAGGCTCAGCCGCCGAAGCGCTGCTGCCAGGACGGCAGTGCGCCCTCGAACGGCAGCCGTTTCGCGTGATAGACGCCGCGGGCGATGGCGCGGGCCAGCACATTGGCCGCGATCATGCCGAGCTCGCTGAGCTCGACCAGCGGCTCGACCGGCTTGGCGCAGGTCGCCGCCGCGAACACGATGTCGCCGTCGAGCGGCAGATGCACCGGGTAGATCGCGCGCGCCATGCCGGTCTGCGCCATCATCGCCAGCCGCTTCGCCTGCGCCTTGGTCAGGATGGCGTCGGTCACGACCAGGGTGATCGTCGTATTCTCGGACGGCGACGCAGCCGGACCTCCTTTGATGCGCATCGCCAGCATGTCCGGCGTGAAGACGGGAGGTAGGCCGCCGCCGCCGAACTCGCCGTCCACCTCGAACGGTGCGGCCCAGAACCACGGCCCATCGCCGACCGTGACGCTGCCGACCGCGTTGACGACAGCGATGGCCGCAACCTTGATGCCGCGACTGGTCATGGCCGATGCCGAGCCGAGCCCGCCCTGGAGATTGGCCGTGGTGGCGCCGAGCCCGGCGCCGACGCTACCGAGCGCGAAGGTCGTATCGGCGGCAGCCGCGGCGGCATAGCCGAGCTCGCGATAGGGCGCGTAGCGGCCCCAGGCCTTGTTGCCGCCGTTCAGCAAGTCGAAGACGATCGCGCCGGGTACGATCGGGATCAGCGCGTCATGGACTGCAAAGCCGCGGCCTTGTTCCGCCAGCCAGGCCTGGATACCGCTCGCGGCCTCGAGCCCGAAGGCCGAGCCGCCCGACAGCGCAATGCCGTCGATCCGTTCCACCGTGTTCACAGGATCGAGCAGGGCATCCTCACGCACACCGGGGCCGCCGCCGCGAACGTCGATCGCCGCGACCGCGGGCTGATCGAACAGGATCGCGGTCACGCCGGAGGCGAGCGCATGATCGTCGGCGTGGCCGACGCGCACGCCCGCAATGTCGGTGAGGAGGTTCTGCACGGTCGCGCTCGCTCAATTGTGGCTTTGGTGACGGAATAGCGCAGCCCGCGCGGCCGCTCAACGCTCCAGCGCGATGCGGATCATGCGGGCGAGTTCCGGCTTGCGGTAGGGCTTGGCCAGCAGCAGCACGCCGGCATCGAGGCGGCCATGGTGCGCGATCGCGTTCTCGGTATAGCCGGACGTGAACAGCGTCTTCAGCGACGGCCGCAGCGCGTGGGCCGCGTCTGCGAGCTGCCGACCGTTCATGGCGCCCGGCATGATCACGTCGGTGAACAGCAGGTCGATCTCCGGATGGCGTTCGAGCACGACGAGCGCCTCGGCGGCATTGGCCGCGGCCAACGTCGCATAGCCGAGGCTGGCGACCTGTGTCACGACGTGCTGGCGGACCAGCGGATCGTCCTCGACGATCAGAATCGTCTCGTTGCCGCCGCTTGTGTCCTGCGTCTTCGGGCCCGCGGTTGCGGTCGGAGTCGATGCGGTCGAGCGCGGCAGATAGAGCTTGATCGAGGTGCCGTGACCGACCTCGCTGTAGATCTTGATGTGGCCGCCGGACTGCTTGACGAAGCCGAACACCATGCTGAGGCCGAGCCCTGTGCCTTTGCCGACCCCCTTGGTCGAGAAGAACGGATCGAACACCTTGTCCAGATACGCAGGCGGGATGCCGCAGCCGGTATCGCTCACCGCGATCATGACGTAGTTGCCGACCACGACCTCGCTGTTGGCGTCGGCGTAGTCCTGGTCGAGCGCGATGTTCGCGGTCTCCAAGGTCAGCTTGCCGCTCTGCGGCATCGCATCGCGCGCGTTGAGCGCGAGATTGACGATCGAGGTGGCCAGCTGGTTCGGGTCGGCCAGCGCCGTGCATGGCTCCGTCGAGAGGGTCCGCTCGATCTCGATGTGCTCGCCGAGCGTGGGGCGCAACAGCTCGGCGGTCTCGTTCATGAGCGCGTTGACGTCGAGATCGGTCGGCTGCAGCGGCTGCTTGCGCGCGAAGGCCAGCAACTGACGCGTCAGATGAGCGCCGCGGTCGGCGGAATCGTCGATCAGCCTCGCAACGGATGCGAGCTCCGGCCGCTCGGAGACGGCATCGGCCAAAATGCCGATGCTGCCGGTGATGACGGTGAGAATGTTGTTGAAGTCGTGGGCGACGCCTCCCGTGAGTTGGCCGACCGCCTCCATCTTCTGGGCCTGGCGGAACTGCGCCTCGGCGGCGCGCTTCTCAGTGAGGTCGCGGCCGATGAAGAAATGGCGCTGCACGGGTTCCGACCAACTCGCCATCCAATTCAGGACGACGCCGCGCCCTTCCTTGTGCAGGAGCTGCGCCTCGAAATTGTGGATGTCGCGCCCGCGGCGGCAGTCGCGCATCTGGCTTCGAACGGCTTCGAGCTCGGGCGGATAGACGAAGTCGCTGGCGTTGCGGCCGACCATCTCCTCCGGCCGATAGCCGAGCACGGCTGCAGCGCTCGGACTGACCTGCATCAGATGACCACGGGAGTCGGCGATCAGAATGAGGTCCTGGGAGGTCTCGAAAATACGCCGGCGTTCCTCGGTCTCCCGGGTCAAGGCGTGACGGGTGCGCTTGCTCTCGGTGATGTCACGCGCAACCTTCGAAGCGCCGATCACGGCGCCGCGCGCGTCCAGGATCGGGGAGATGCTCAATGACACGTCGATCTCGCGGCCCTCCTTGTGACGGCGGACCGTTTCGTGATGCGCGATTTTCTCGCCGCCGCCGATCAGGCTCAGGATGCGATCGACCTCGTCGCGCCGTTCGGCAGGCACGATGAGGCCGATGTCGCTGCCGAGCGCTTCTCCGGTATCGTATCCGAACAATTGCTCGGCGGCGCGATTCCAGGATGTGATCTTGCCGTGCAGCGTCAGCGTGATGATGGCATCGTTGGAGGACTCTATGACCGCGCCGAACAGCCGCTCGCGCGCGGTGAAGCGTGCACGGTCGCTTTCGTTCTCTCTGCGCTGCTGCTGCAGGAGGCGGGTGAGCTTCCCTTGCAGGCCGACATTTTCGGCGAGCAGGACGCCGAGCACGAAGCTCGCAGCCAGGAGGCCGTAGATGCGGCCGGCATAGTAGCCGAGATCGAATCTGGTGGCATTGAGCAGCGATGACAGCGAGAGATCGAACAGCCACGCGCACAGCACCACCATCACCCACAGGTCGAGAATGCTGTGGGGCCGGCGCGACCAGAGCGCGAGCAGGGCCGCGAGCGTCACGCACCAGATCCCGCCAACGACCACCTTCAAGGCCGGTACCGCCGCGCCTTCATTGATGAGAGCGGGAAGTGACGCTTCGTAAGCGAGCACCAAACAGGTCAGCGCGGAAAGCGCAATCGCCACGCCGAGGACGGCGAGCAATAGCGCCGTTGCAGCCGAGGCGACCGGTGGTGGCCGGCCGCGGCTGTGCAGCGCATAGGCCGCGACGAACAGCGGGAAACCGCCGTGCCAGATCATGTACATCCAGGCAGCGGTCTGCGGTCCGGCTCCGAGCAGGCCGGTCGGTGAATACAGGCCTGGGAACACCAGCGTATGCAAGAATGCAGCAGGCGCAGTGAACAGATAGCCGCAGGCCAGCCAGAGCAGCGGACGCGCGCGCAGCAGCACGAACTGGGAGAACAGCAGGAACGCGGTGATGAGATCGTTCAGCGCCAGCGCCGACTGGTAGCTGGCGACGAACGCCGGCGCCGCCGGCAGCTGCACCCTGGCAAAGGGAGCGGCGGCGGCAAACAGCAGGGTCGAAATTGCAATCGCGGCGAGTGCTGCGCGCTGAGCGCGCGGTGTTGCCGTTGAAGTCGACAGAAGAACGTCGCGCGTATCTTCGAGGTTCTGCATCTCCAAAGTCCTGCGCCTCAGGGATCAGTGTGCGAAGCAGGCTCCGACACTTCCATTGCGCGAAAATATTGGTTATTCTAGCATTGGTTGTATAGTGCTGATTTGAAACGTTCTGTAGAATGTCTAGGAAGTCTGAGTAACTGCACCTTTACCGCAAACAAGATAAATATACCCGTAGTTGTGCCTCATTTCTTTTTATGTTGTAGGCTGTCCCACGAAATTTCTGGAGAAATCGATGCCACGGATTCTTGTGGTCGACGATCAGAAGGATGTGCGGGCCATGATCAGCATGGTGTTGCGCGTCAACCAGTTCGATGTGGTCGAGGCGGGAACCGCTGGGGCCGGACTGCAGTTGTTCCGCGAACAGGCATTCGACGCCGTCATTGTCGACATTTATCTCGATGATTCGAACGGCCTGGATCTGGTCCGCGGCATGCGCGCGCTGATCCCGGATCTGCCGGTCGTAGCCGTCTCCGGCATGACCGCATTCGACGGTGCATCGATGTCGGAGGAGCTGACCCGCGTGGTCTACCTGCAGAAGCCATTCCGCCCCGCAGAGTTGATCCATGCCGTCGAGGTTGCCCGCGGCGCCGCGCGGGAGCAGGGCGCGGCATCGCTGTCGGCTTGCGCCGGCTGAAGTTCGCCTGCGGCGCGCGTTGCGAGCGGAGTCGCTCGAACGGCAAGAACGTTGTCAAAAGGCTTTCAGAAAAACGCCCCGGTCTTGGACCGGGGCGTTCGCATGTCGGAGGATATGGAAGCGGATCAGGAGCCCTTGCCGCCGAGCTCGGTGTAGCCGCCCTTGGCGTCCCACTTGTAGACGACGTAGTCGATCTGCTTGATGTCGCCCTTGGCGTCGAAGCCGAGCTTGCCGAGCACGGTGTCCCACTCGCCGGCCTTGATGACGTCCATCACCTTCTTCGCGTCGGTGGTGTTGGCCTTCTTCACCGCCTGCGACCAGACCTGGATCGCGGCATAGGTGTAGAGCGTGTAGCCCTCGGGATCGATGTTCTTGGCCTTGAACTTGTCGACGATCGCCTTCGCTGTCGGCTTGTTGCGTGGTTCCGGGCCGAAGGTGAACAGGGTTCCCTCGGCGGCCGGACCGGTGATCGAGGCGAACTCCTTGTCGTTCATGGCATCGCCCGCCATCAGGATCGTCTTGAGGCCCTGGTCGCGCATCTGGCGCAGGATCAGACCGGCTTCCTGATGGTAGCCGCCGACATAGACGAGGTCGATGTTGTCACGCTTCAGGCGCGAGACGATCGCGTTGAAGTCCTTGTCGCCCTTGTTGTAGGACTCGAACATCTTCTCGGTGACGCCGGCCTTGTTGAGCGACTTCTTGGTCTCGTCCGCAAGACCCTTGCCGTAGGTGGTCTTGTCGTTGAGGATCGCGATGTTCTTTCCTTTGAAGTTCTTCGCGATGTAGTTGGCGGCAACGAGGCCCTGCTGATCGTCACGGCCGCAGACGCGGGCCACGTTCCACAGCTTGCGCTCGGTGAACAGCGGGTTGGTCGAGGCGGGCGTGATCTGCAGGACGTTGCTGTCGGCATAGGCCTCGGAGGCCGGGATCGACGATGACGAGCAGAAATGGCCGGCGACGAACGGAATGCCGGAGCCGGCGAGCTTCTCGGCGACCGAGCGCGCCTGCTTAGGATCGCAGGCGTCGTCACCGACTTGAAGTGCGAGCTTCTTGCCGAGCACGCCGCCTGCGGCGTTGAGGTCGGCAACCGCCATCTCGGCGCCGTTCTGCATCTGGCGGCCGAAGGCCGACTCGCTGCCGGTCATCGGGCCGGCCACGGCGATGCTGATGTCTTCGGCGTAAGCGGCGGTCGAAAGCGCGAGCGACGCGCCCAGAGCCAAGCCGATGAGTTTGAGTGGTTTCATGAGAAATCCTCGCGGGGGTAGGTCGACACGGAACGGCCCGAACGGCGGGCCGCAGACCGCGCGCATTGTGGCTGATTTTCCGCCGAAGTCACCGGCAATTTTCGGGTAGGTCGACGAAGGACTAAGGCCGTTTCGGCCGCGTCTTTGCGGCCGCTCAGTGGCGGCCGCCCTCGAGATAGGCGGCGCGGATCTCGGGCCGTTGCAGCAATTCGGCGCCGGTGCCCGACAGCGTGATCAGGCCGTTGACCAGCACATAGCCGCGGTGGGCGAGCTTCAGCGCATGATTGGCATTCTGCTCCACGATCAGGACCGTCAGCCCATCCTGCCGGTTCAACGTGCGGATCGCGTCGAAGATCTGTCGGGCGATCAGCGGTGCGAGGCCGAGCGAGGGCTCGTCGAGCAGCAGGAGCCGGGGTCGGCTCATCAGCGCGCGCGCGATCGCCAGCATCTGCTGCTCGCCGCCAGAGAGCGTTCCGCCGCGCTGATCGATGCGCTCCCTCAAACGCGGGAACAGCGCGAGGACGCGCTCCAGGCTGACGGCGCGCTCAGCCTCCGTGGTGTCGCCCGCGTCGGCGCCCATCCGCAGATTTTCCGCCACGCTCATGCGCGGGAAGATACGGCGGCCTTCAGGCGACTGAGCGATACGCAGCCGGGCGATATGATGCGTCGGCACCTGCGTGATGTCGTTGCCGTCATAGACGATGTGGCCGGAACTGGCGCGGGGACGGCCGAAGATCGACATCATCAGGGTCGACTTGCCGGCGCCGTTGGCGCCGATCAGCGCGACGATCTCCCCGGCCTTGATGTCGAGATCGACGCCTTTGAGTGCTTCGATCTTGCCATAGGAGGCGCGCAGGTTGTGGATCGCGAGGAGAGAAGCGCTCACGCCTCGGCCTCCATGACTGCGGCGGCTTCTTCCTCATCGGTGCCGAGATAGGCGGCAATGACCCTCGGGTTATCGCGAATTTCGCGCGGTGTTCCCTCCGCGATCTTGAGGCCGTAGTCCATCACGACGATTCGATCCGAGATCTCCATCACGACGCTCATGTCATGCTCGATCAGGAGGATCGACGTGCCGTGGTCTGCCCGGATCGACAGCAGCAGCTCGCTCAAGGCGCCGCTCTCGCGTGCGTTGAGGCCGGCGGCCGGTTCGTCGAGGCAGAGCAGGGCGGGAGAGGTGCACATCGCCCGGGCGATCTCCAGCCGCCGCTGGTCGCCGTAGGCAAGATTGCCCGCGGCGTCATCGGCGCGGTCAATCAGCCCGACGCGTTTCAGCCAGAACACGGCTGCGTCGATCGCGCTCCGCTCCGCCGCGCGCCAGGATGGAACGCCGAGCAGCCCGAGGAACGTCAGGCCGGACGCGCGCATCAGGGCGTTGTGCTGGGCCACCATCAGGTTCTCCAGCGCCGTCATGCCTGGAAACAGACGGATGTTCTGGAAGGTGCGGGCCACCTTGGCCTGTTTGGAGATGTTGAAGTCCTTGAGCTTCTGCATCTCATACTGCGCGCCGTCGTCATGCGTCAGGCGAATGATGCCCGAGGTCGGCTTGTAGAATCCGGTGATGCAGTTGAACACGGTCGTCTTGCCGGCGCCGTTGGGACCGATCAGCGCCGTGATCTGCTTGCGGCCGGCGACGAACGACAGCGCATTGACGGCGACGATGCCGCCGAAGCGCATGGTGAGTTTTTCGACGGAGAGAATCGGAGCGGCGCTCATCCGTGGCCTTCCTTGACGAGGTCCGAGGAGATGGCCTTAGACTTTTCGAGAAACACGGTCGGTGCGCGATGACCGACGATGCCGCGCGGCCGCCAGATCATCACCAGCACCATGGCGAGGCCGAACACCAGCATGCGATAGACCTCGAGGCTGCGGAACAGCTCGAAGCCGCCGATCATGGCCAGCGCCGACAGCGCAACGCCGAGCTGTGATCCCATGCCGCCGAGCACGACGATGGCGAGCACCAGGGCCGATTCCTGGAAAGTGAAGGATTCCGGGCTGATGAAGCCCTGGCGTGTGGCAAAGAAGGCGCCGGCGAAACCGCCGAACATGGCGCCCGTGGCAAACGCCGTCAGCTTGGTCGTGGTGGTGTTGATGCCCAGCGCGCGGCAGGCGACCTCATCCTCGCGCAGGGCCTCCCAGGCCCGGCCGATCGGCAGGCGTCGCAGCCGGATCGTGACCCAGTTGGTGAGCAGCGCCAGCGCCAGGATCAGGTAGAACAGGAAGACGATGCGATGCGTCGGCGAGAACGGAATGCCGAGCAGGGCGGCAAGGCCGTCGGGGCCGGGGGTCAGCGGGATGCCGAACAGGGTTGGGCGCGGGATGCCGGAGACGCCATTGGGACCGCCGGTCACGTCCTGCCAGTTGATCAGCACGAGGCGGATGATCTCGCCGAACGCCAGGGTGACGATGGCGAGATAGTCGCCGCGCAGGCGTAGCACCGGGAAGCCGAGCAGCACGCCCCAGAACGCGGCGAGAATGCCGGCGAGCGGCAGGCAGACCCAGAACGACAGGCCGAAGGTGGTCGACAGCAGCCCGTAGGAATAGGCGCCGACCGCATAGAACGCGACGTAGCCGAGGTCGAGCAGGCCGGCCAATCCGACCACGACATTGAGTCCCCAGCCCAGCATCACGTAGGTGAGAACCAGAATACCGAGATCCAGAATGTAGCGCTGATTGTAGAAGATGACCGGCACGAGCAAGGCGAAGATCAGCAGCGCCGGCGCCATATAGCGCCCGGCAACAGACAGCCCGTTCTGGACCGATTGTGGAACGAAGCTGCCGACGCCGCCGCGCGGACCGAGCCACAATCGCAATAGCTCGACGGCAATCGAGCCGAAGAACACTGCGATCACGAGGCCGGCGAGCTCGTCGAAGCGCGTCCAGTAGATGAGCTGGCCGCTCTGGCCCGCTTCGGTGCGGACGCCGATCATCAGCGAGAACAGGCCGAGCGCCACCAGCGCGCTGAAAAAGGCCTTCCTGAGGATGAAAACGACTCCGGTCGGTTCGGAGCCTTTCGAGGAAGCGGGAAGGGACGCGCTCACACGGGCTCCGTCTTCAGACTTTTTCGACTTCGGGCCGGCCGAGCAGGCCCGTCGGAAGGAAGATCAACACCACGATCAGGATCGAGAACGCCGCGACGTCCTTGTACTCCACCGAGAAATAGGCCGACCAGAACGTCTCGATCAATCCGATCGCAAGCCCTCCCAGCATGGCGCCGGGCAGTGAGCCGATGCCGCCGAGCACCGCGGCCGTGAACGCCTTGATGCCTGCGACGAAGCCCATGAAGAAATCGACGAGGCCGTAATAGAGCAGGTACATCATGCCGGCGACGGCCGCGAGCGCGGCGCCGATCACGAACGTCATCGAGATGGTGCGATCGACGTCGACGCCGAGTAGCGCCGCCATGGTCTGGTCCTGCTCGCAGGCGCGCATGTCGCGGCCGAGTCGTGTGCGCGACACCAGCCAGGTGAACAGCAGCAGCAGCACGATGGTGGTGATCACCACCACGATCTGAACGTTGGAGAGCTGCACCACGAAGCCGCTCGCGCCCTCGTGCAGCGTATAGCCGCCGGTGATGATCGGCGGCACCGGCTTGACGCGCGCACCCTGCGAGACCTGCGAATAGTTGGTGAGCACGAACGACATGCCGATGGCTGAGAGCATCGGCGCCAGACGGAACGAGTGCCGCAGCGGACGGTAGGCGATACGTTCCACGGTCCAGCCATAGAGCGCCGTGATCGCCATGGAGACCAGCAGCACGATCAGCAGAATGACGGGAACCACCGTCAGGCCCATCGACACCAGGATCAGGAAGGAGATCAGTGCGATGAAGCCGCCGATCATGAAGATGTCGCCATGCGCGAAATTGATCATGCCGACGATGCCATAGACCATCGTATAACCGATGGCGATCAGGCCGTAGATCGAGCCGAGGACGAGGCCGTTGATGAGCTGCTGCGCGAAATAATCCATGGACTGCCGATAGTGGTTCGGAACGCGGCGGGGGCCTTCGGGAACGAGTGCCGGTCTGCCGACCCTGATCTGCCTGATCCTGCACCCGCGGCCGGAGGCTACGCGTGATCAAGTACTAACAGGTAGGAACAGGGCGCGGCAACAGCGTGCACTGCCGCAATTGCGGGCTTATCCCGCCTTCTTTGACGGCGCGGTTCCCCTGCCTTCCTCAGGTCCCGCCATCGCCATCAAATGACCGCTAGGACCATAGCGCTCGGCGCCGAAGCAGGTGTTCCCGTTTTGGTTGTGTACCGGTAGCGAAGGAAGACCCCATGAGTAGCCTGACGGACAAGAACCAGGGGGAGGGCACCAGAATCCGGCCCAGAATCAGCAGGGGCAGCCTGGCGGGAGGCCGATCCGGCAAGATGAGGGAGGCGGCGGGCAGCAGCGTCCCGGCCAGCAATATCAGCTCGGATTCCCTCGCCGCCGCTCGCGCCAGCTGCCGAGGCCAATGACGGCGACGGACGCGCGAGCAATGAGCGCCGCGACCTTCGGCGTCAAGCGCATCGAGCTGATGTTGTCGCCGGCGCCGCTCATATGCCGCTACCGAGGTCTTCCGGCGGGCTACTCGTGCTTGCCATCAGCTTCGACTGAAGCCTGACCAACGCGTCGCGCAGCCGCGTCGCCTCATCGTACCGGGTTTCCCGAGCCGGCATGCCGGAGAACGGGTCCTTCACCATGGTCTCGGCGGCCTGGGCGAGACGGCGCAGCGGCGTCGCCACCCATTTCGCGGTGAAATTGAGCAGCACCAGGATCGAGAACACGCCACCGGCAACATTGAGCCAGAACGAGTGTACCAGCTGGCGGGTCGGCGCCATCGCGGCAACGGCGTCCTGCCGGATCAGAAGGGACCAGCCGAAGCTCGGCAGATCGGAGTACCCCACGGTGGGGATGGTGACGGTGAAATAGTCCTTGCCGTCGGGCCATCGCTCGATGAGAGCGACCGAGGCCCCGCGGCTTGCGGCCTGCGCCGAGCCGATCGTCAGCTGCTTGCCGACGAGATCGGGCGGGCCGAACAGCGTGATGCCCTCGCGCGACAGCAACACGAGATCGACGTTGCGCGACACCAGCGCCGCGACGGATTCGATCGTCCATTTCCAATCGATCTCGGCGCCGATGACGCCGGCGGGGGCGCCATCGTGCATCAGCGGAGCCGACATGGCGATGAGGCGGTACGGTCCCGAAGCGGTCTGCAACAGCCGTTTCAGCGCCTCTGACTCCCGCTCATCGACCGCCGTCGGCGCCCCGAGACCCTGCCGGAACCAGCGCAGGTCGGCGACGCTTTGTCCTTCGAGCATCTGGTCCTTGCTCGCGATGACCTTGCCGCCAGGGTCGGCGATGCCGAGCCAGGCATAGCGCGGCTCGAGCTGGCTCACGAACTGGATCTGTCGGCGCGCCCCGGCAACATCGGCGGGGTCGATGATCGCGGCGAGCCGTGACACGCCGATCCACACGCTGTAAATCTGCCGCGCCAGCAGGTTTGCGCTGAGCTCGCCACGCGTTCTCAGCTGCTCGATCGCGAACTCCTCGCCGCGCCGCTGCAACGACGCCGAATAGAGGATGGCAACGGCCAGCGCCGTCACAACGATCAGCGTCGCGCCGCCGAGGAACACCGCAGTCCGCAAGCTCCACCGTCGCCGTGTCATCGCCTTCTCCTCAATCCGCCAAGGCTCGCGCCAGTTCGTGCAGCATGCGGCCGAGATCGCCGCTGTCGGCGCCGGGCACTCCGCTCGCCGTGTGCAGCCGCGCGATGATCTGGGCGCGCTGCTGCGGTGTTACCGCAAATATGAGCCGGTAACCGTCGTTGGTCGGCGCCGCGACCCTGGTCTGGATATCGCCGATCAGCGGCAGGGTGAGCGTGCCGATGGCGCCGATCGCAACGCCGACCGGACCGCTGACCCGTGCACCGCCGGGACCGAGATTGACGATCCAGCCGCGTTGCGCCTCGCCGTCGACCGTCAGGGTTACCGGCTCGACGATCTGACGTTGCGGCCGGTTGTAGCGCGGACGGTCGATGCACACGGCGATCGCCACCGACAGCACCAGAATGTTGTAGACCGTCCAGAATATCACGATGACGACGCCGTCTCCGGCGGTCCCTATGGTATTGAAGACGAAATCGGACGTCAGCGACACGATCAGGCCGCCGACCGTCAGCGCCATCAGGATCAGGAAGGGACGCATCAGCGGCCATTGGACGATGATCTTGGCGCGGTCGCCGCCCTTGGCGGTCACCGAAAATTTGTGCGGACCGGGGGTGAGAAGGCCGAGAACGGAGGCGCGGAACACCGGCCAGGCGGCGACGATCTGCGAGACGTCGTTGAGGATCGGAATGAATAGTCCCTTGGACAGCCAGTTCAGCGTGTACATGATCGAGAGATAATAGGGGCCGTAATACCGGATGATGTCGGAGATCGAGGCGTTCACCACCGTCACCCCGCCCCACCAGTAAAGCAGCGGACAGATCAGCGCGGCGAGGCGGAACGGATAAGTCGACGTCCAGTAGAGCAGCGAGTCGAGCACGCTGAATCGGTGCGAGAAATCCAGACCATGGGAGCCGAACGGATTGTAGACGTTGCGCACGATCTGCATGAGGCCGAGGCACCAGCGGCCGCGCTGTACGACGTATTCCGCAAGGCCTTCCGGCGCCAATCCCTCCGACAACGCCTCGCTCAGGTACACGGTCTGGTAGCCGTGCGCGGACAGGCGCAGCGTGAGCAGGAAATCCTCGGTGACGCTTTCGGTCGGCACGCCGCCAATTTTCTCCACGGCGCAGACGCGGAATATCGAGGAGGTGCCGCAGCACACTGCGATGCCCCAGGCGTCGCGCGCCGGCTCGACGTTGTCGAAGAAGTGGCGCTGCTCGTCGGGATAGGCCGCGCCGATGCCGAGATTGTGCTGGATCGGGTCCGGGTTGAAGAAGTGCTGGGGCGTCTGCACGAGGCCGACCGCCGGATCGTGAAACAGCGCCAGCGTCCGCTCGATGAAGTCGACATGAGGCACGAAGTCGGCGTCGAGAACCGCGACGAAATCCGGCCGGTCCGTATCCACCGCGCGCAGCCGCAAGGCATTGTTGATGTTGCCGGCCTTGGCGTGCGACTTGTCGGTACGGGTGACATAGCCGATGCCGTGCTCTGTGCAGTAATCCCGGAGCCAGGCCCGGCTGCCGTCGTCGAGGATGAAGAGGCGCAAAGCCGCATAATTGATCGCCTTGGCGCCGACGATGGTTCGCTCCAGGACCTCGAGCTGTTCGTTGTAGGTTGTGATGAAGATGTCGACCCGAGGCGGCGGCCTCGGAAGCCACCAGCCGGCATGGCGATCAGCCTCCGTCATCCGCTCCTTGGTCCGGGTCAGGATCAGGAAGGCGAAGGACGACGAAACAACGGTGAGCGCTTCAAGACTGGCGAAGCCCCAGCTGAAGATCGCATCCGGCGTAAGACCGGGTGGTGCAAGGGTCTCGGTGAAGCGCCAGGCGACATAGCGCCAGGCCAGCAGGATCGAGCCGCCCAGGAGCAGGGCCCGCCAGTACCATATCTTCGGGTCCAGGAGGGGCAGCACCAGGAAGCGTAATCCGGTGATGATCGCAACACCTGCGAACGCGGACAGGAATGGTGACAGCGTCGGCATCAGTAGCCGTATCGGGCGACGGAGCGGCGGAATGCCGCGATCGGTCCGCTGGTGAAGATCACCCGGCCGGTGCGCCCGATGGCGCAGGACAGATCCGGCTGCTTGGCGAGATCTGGCACCGCAACGGTGACGTCGAAGCGCTGCAAGTGCTGCGGCGTCGGGCCGACGGCGAGATTGGCGTAGAGTTGCGAGGCGCCCGAGCCGCCGAGACGTGTCACCGTTCCATCGAATATCCGGCCGTCACCGAACAGACGGAACTGCACCGGGGCGCCGATCGACAGGCTGTCGTAGAGCGCTTCGGGAACGCTCGCGGTCACCACGAGACTGTTGCAGTCCACCAGCTTGACGAGATCCTGACCGCGACGGGCATATTCGCCATCGTCGACGAGGAAGTCCCAGGCCGTGCCCGGGACGCGGGCCTTCAGCGTCGCCGAGGTCAGTCGGTTGATCCGGACGCGTTCGGCGTCGATCTGCTGCTCGTATTGGACGAGGCGGGCTTGGATCTGCTGCTCGTCCACGGCAAGCTCGGCGAGGCGCAGATCGAGCTCGTGGATGCGCTGCATCGAGAACGGCACGTCGTTGTAGGAGTCGCCGATGAAGACCCCCGATTGCGCGGAGCCGAGCTCGGTCTCGAAATAGTTGGTGCGCTGCTTCGCGCTTTCCACATCCTGCTTGGCGATATCGAGCGAGGCGCTGGCCTGGTCGAGGTTGGCGACCGTCTGGACCCCGCGTTCCTTCAGCTCGTTGGCGCGCGTGAAGGTGATATCCGCGAGCTTCAGCCGGGCGGCCGCGGCATCCTGCGCCGCCTTGGCCTCGGCGATGCGTGCCGCGATCTGGCGGACGCGGCCGGTCTTGTAGTCGACCGACTGGGCCGCGAAGGCAGCCCGCGCTTGCTCGAGCGCCGAACGCTGCGCCGGAACCCGCTTGAGCGCGATCTTCTGCTCGTCACGGTCGCGTTCGAGATTGAGCAGGCGCGTGGTGTCGAACCGGTCGTCGACGATCTCGGCGATGAGTTCCCCGGCATTGACCCTGACGCCGATATTGCTCACCCCCAGCGTCACGCGGCCTTCGATCGGCGCGCGCACGACGTAGAGCCGGGCATTGACGGTCGCGTCGCCCGAAGTTCCGGCGAAATGCTCGCCGATCAGGATGTAGAGGCCACCGGCCAGCAGGAGGATTCCGATGAAGATCCGAGCCAATCTCATGCGGTACTCCCGGTCGGCAGCTGCCTGCCGCATGACGGGGTCCAGTTGTGCGAAACGCAGCAGCAACTCGTGTCAAGATAGCATCGCTTGATTCGGCTGCTTTGACGCTAGTCAAGAAAATCGAGGTGCGGCGCACAGGCTCGGTGGCCGTGAAATGGGCCGCGGTTTCGAACGAGGACGCCGGGAAGACCCAGCGCGAGGTGCATGGACTGAATCAGCCGGCCGTCCACGCAATCGGATTGCCGGCCGGAAACGCATCGAGCGTGACCCCCCGATGCAGGCGTTGGGCCACGGCGATCTTTCAGCCGAGGAGCCGCATCGCGGTGGAGAAGACCGAAGCGGGCGCAATGTCGGATGCGGTGCAGATCTTCAAGCAGGCGTTGATGGCCGGGAAGGCCGCTATCACGCGGGAATTCGCGGCCTGATCGGCCAGGTCATCAGCACGGTCTCTGCGGCGATCGGACGGGGGCCGTTGGTGGCTCCCGCGCCCGCCGCCGCCCTGTTAAGGTAAACAAAGGGTTTAAATTGCCCAGGGCATTTGCCGCGCGTTAGCTCGTCTGGAACTTGCCGGACGGGCGGTCGGTGGGATGCAAAGGCGGGCGTGACATGATCAAGAACTGCGTGATCAAGAATTGGCGGCTCAGCTGCTTCAACGGCGTCCTGCTGGCGTTCTATTTCGTGCCCGCCTGGACCGTCATCGCCTTCCACATCATGGTCTCGCCGGTCCAGGGACTGTTCGAGCGTCCCAACATCGCGGTTGCGCTGTTCGTCAGCGACCACCTGCACCTCTCGGGCGTCGAGACGGTCCGTGCCGCCTGGCTGCTCGCGCTGGCGCGGCTGACTGTCGCAGGCTTCTTCGCGATGTTCCTGGTGCTGATCAGCGTGCCGCGGGTACGAAAGGTGTCGGGCTATGTTGAGGCGCTCTCGATCGCGCTCGGCCTTGGCAGCGTGCTCAGCTTCTTCAGCATGATCATGGCCGCGAAGGTCGGAGAAACCGAGGCGCTGCGGCTGCACGCGACCGAGCTGCTGATGCTGCTCGGCACGGCCATCGTCATGCTGGTGGAGAAGCCGGCGACGCCGACCGCCGCGTCATCCCCCGGCTTCGTTTCGCCGAAGCGCGTCGAGCCCACGGCAGCCCCGAGCGCGCACGCGCAGCAGGCGTGAAGCTCCGAGCGCGCGCCGAGCGAGCCTCGAAGCGCCAGCGCGATCAGCGCTGGGTCAAAAAGCCGAGCGCCGCGTCGTTGAACTGGCCCGCCGCTTCCACGTTCGAGATGTGCGCGGCATCGAGGATGGTCATGCTGGCGCCGGGGATCCGGCTGCGAATCGCTTCGGCCATCGCGATCGGCGTCGACTTGTCGTAGCGGCCGGCAATGACGAGCGTCGGGCTCTTGATGTCAGCCAGGTCTTCGCGCAGGTCGAGCTGGCTCAATGCCTCGCAGCAGGCGAGATAGCCCTCGACCGGCGTCGCCAGCAGCATCCCCTTCATGCGGTCGGCCACGTCAGGATTGCGATCGCGGAATTCCTGCGTCAGCCAGCCGGCGATGACCGTATCAGCGATTCCGGCGAGACCGCTTTCCTGGACCGCCTTGATGCGTGCGTCCCAGATCGACGGATCGGGGTAGTAGCAGGTGGTATTGGCGAGCACGATCTTTCCGATACGTTCGGGGGCATGCGCCGCGAGCCACTGGCCGACCATCCCGCCCATCGATATGCCGCACCAGTGCACCTTCTCGATATTGAGATCATCGAGAATGGCCAGCGCATCGCGGCCGAAGCGCGCGATGGAGTAGGGGCCGGGCGGCACGGTCGACTTGCCGTGGCCGCGGCGATCATAACGGATGACGCGGAAAACCTGCGTGAAGGCGCGCATCTGCGGCTCCCACATCTGCAGGGTCGAGCCGAGCGAGTTCGACAGCATCAGGGTCGGCCCGCCGTCGCGGCCCTCGACGGTGACATTCAGGAGGCAACCGTCGGCATCGATCATCGGCATGGCCTGATCCTCGTTGCAGGCGATGACCGCCCCACGAATCGTGCAGATTCGTGGCGAACTAACCATTGCCGTCGCCGTCTGCCAATCAAAACCCGTACGGCAGTGGACCGCAATGCTGCAGTGCTCCAGCTTTTCTGCAACGCTTCCGGGCGCTGCTCGCCCTTCCTTTTGGGCGATCAGTGCTTTACTTGAGTGCCTCTAACCGCGCCAATCCGGGGGAGATGCATATGGCAATGACGATGACGGGCGAGGTCCAACTGGCGGCTCCGCGAGAGTCGGTCTGGGCCAAGCTGAATGATCCGGAGGTCCTCAAGACCTGCATCCCCGGCTGCGAGGAACTCGAGCGAACCGAGGATGGCGGGTTGCGCGCGGTAGCCAAGATGAAGGTCGGCCCGGTATCTGCGCGCTTCAAGGGCAAGGTGACCCTGAGCGATCTCGATCCGCCCAACGGCTACAAGATTTCAGGCGAGGGCGAAGGCGGCGTGGCCGGCTTCGCCAAGGGTGGCGCGACCGTCGCGCTCGCAGAAAAGGATGGCGGCACGCTGCTGACCTACAATGTCGAGGCACAGATCGGCGGCAAGCTCGCGCAGCTCGGTCAGCGCCTGATCAACGGCACGGCCAAGAAGCTTGCGGACGAGTTCTTTGCGAACTTCGCGAAGGCCGTACAGGGGTAAGCTCACTGGACACGTTCATAGGGGCCCGGCCGGCTGGTTGCCCGCCGCCGGGTGGGCCCATATGATGGTTTTCGACTGATTATGCTGGGCTGTACTGCGGTGCAATGCCGTGGCGCGGATAATAGAGAGTCATGAATGGCCAAGATTTCCCTGATTGTGAACGGTAATCCCGTCACGGCGAATGTCGATCCGCGGACGCTGCTCGTGCAGTTCCTGCGCGAAAATCTGCGCCTGACCGGCACCCATGTCGGCTGCGACACCTCGCAATGCGGCGCCTGCGTGGTTCATCTCGACGGCAAGGCCGTGAAGTCCTGCACGACCTTGGCGGTGATGGCCGATGGCCACGAGGTCAAGACGATCGAAGGGCTGGCGGCTGATGGCGCGCCGCTGCATCCGATGCAGGAGGCCTTCCGCGAGCACCACGGTCTGCAGTGCGGCTTCTGCACGCCCGGCATGATCATGACGGCGGTCGACCTCGTCCATCGCAAGGGGCACGAGCTCAGCGACGAGACTATCCGCGAGGAGCTGGAAGGCAATCTCTGCCGCTGCACCGGATATCAGAACATCGTGCAGTCGATCGCCGCCGGCGCCAAGGCGATGGCGAAATCGGACCTCGCCTAAGTCGGCCCGCTGCGGACAGGACAATCCCATGTACGAATTCAAATATCATCGTCCCGCCACCGTGCGGCAAGCCGCCAATCTCCTGGTCAAGAACGAGGACGCCAAGCTGATCGCGGGCGGTCATACGCTGGTGCCGGTCATGAAGCAGCGGCTCGCCAGCCCGCCGCATCTGGTCGACCTCTCCCAGGTCGAGGGGATCGGCGGCATCGAGATCAAAGGCCGCAACCTGGTGATCGGCGCCATGGCGCGTCACGCCGAGGTGGCCAATTCGCCGGCGGTCGGCGAAGCGATCCCGGCGCTCGCCCATCTCGCCGGCCTGATCGGCGATCCCGCGGTGCGTCATCGCGGCACGATCGGCGGCTCGATCGCCAACAACGATCCGACGGCGGACTATCCCGCGGCCTGCCTCGCGCTCGGCGCCACCATCGTCACCAACAAGCGCAAGCTGAAGGCCGAGGAGTTCTTCCTTGGGCTGTTCACGACCGCGCTGGAGCCGGACGAGATCATTACCAAGGTAAGCTTCCCGCTGGCGAAGAAGGCGGCCTATGTAAAATTCCGCAACCAGGCCTCGCGCTACGCGCTGGTCGGCGTGTTCGTCGCGCGCCGGCCGTCGGATGTGCGCGTTGCCGTGACCGGCGCCGGAGGTAGTGGCGTGTTCCGCGTTACGGCGTTCGAAGAAGCTCTGCAGAAGCGCTTCTCTCCGAAGGTGCTGGAGGGCATCCCTGTGTCGCCTGACGGCCTCAACAGCGACATTCACGGCAGCGCCGAATATCGCGCCCACCTCATCGGGGTGCTGGCGCGCCGCGCGGTCGATGCCGCAAATTCCGGTGCTAAGGCATCCTCGGCACCGGAGGGCGCCGCTGAGCCCGAGGCTCCGGCTTCGTGACAGGCGTGCGCGGTCAAGGAAGGCGGTTTCGCCCATGAGTGCTGCAGCACTGCCCGCATCGGTCGATGCGATGCTCGAACTGTTGTCGTCGCGCGGCTATCTGGCCGAGCGGGCGCTGGCAACGGTGACCTATCTGTCGCTGCGCATGGGCCGGCCGCTGTTCCTCGAGGGCGAGGCCGGTGTCGGCAAGACCGAGATCGCCAAGGTCCTGTCGGCCGCGCTGGGCCGCAAGCTGATCCGGCTGCAGTGCTATGAGGGGCTCGATGTTGCCTCTGCCGTCTACGAGTGGAACTCGGCGGCCCAGATGATCGCGATCCGGCTCGCGGAAGCCGGCGGCGATGTCGACCGCGACCAGCTCACGTCGGACATCTTCGCCGACCGTTACCTGATCAAGCGGCCGCTGCTGCAGGCGCTGGAGCCCGACGTCAACGGCAGCCCGGTGCTGCTGATCGACGAGCTCGACCGGGCCGACGAGGCGTTCGAGGCCTATCTGCTCGAGATCCTCTCCGATTTCCAGGTCACGATCCCCGAGTTCGGCACCGTCAAGGCGCCGCATCCGCCGATCGTCATCATCACCTCGAACAGGACCCGCGAGATCCACGACGCGCTGAAACGGCGCTGCCTGTATCACTGGGTCGACTACCCCTCCGCCGAGCGCGAACTCGCCATCGTCAAGACGCGCCTACCGGGCATCTCGCCGCGGCTGTCACAGCAGGTCGTGCGTTTCGTCCAGGCGCTGCGCGACCAGGATTTCTACAAATCGCCGGGCGTTGCCGAGACCTTGGATTGGGCCACAGCGCTGACCGAGCTCGATGCGCGCTCGCTGAACGCGGAAGTGGTCGGCGATACGCTGGGTGCGCTGCTGAAGTATCAGGACGACATCGCGCGCATGCAGGGCGATCAGTTGCAGAAGGCGATCAAGGACGCGACCAGCGAGACGTGACGCGAGGTCGCGCACCGACAAAGGTCGTCATTCCGGGATGCGTGCGCAGCACGCAGGCCCGGAATCCATAACCACGATCGTGAGTATGGATTCCGGGCTCAGCCCTTCGGGCGGCCCCGGAATGACGAACTCAGTTTGAGGCACGTCCCGGAATGACGAGGGATAGACCGATGCCCACGCCCATCAATCACCTCGCGCCGCCGACCGGCGGCATCGCCGACAACATTGCGGGCTTCGCGCGGGCGCTGCGCGCCGCCGGTCTCCCCGTGGGTCCGGGCGCCGTGATCGATGCCATGACCGCGCTCGAGGCGATCGACATCGGCAAGCGCGCGGACGTCTTCACCACGCTCGAATCCATCTTCGTCAAGCGCCATGAGCATGCGCTGATTTTCGCCCAGGCCTTCGACCTGTTCTTCCGCCCCGCCGAGGAGTGGAAGTCGATGCTCGATTCGGTGCCGCTGCCCGACCACGCCAAGAAGAAACCGCCGCCGGCCTCGCGCCGGGTCCAGGAGGCGATGTCCCAGCCGCAGACCCATGAGGAGCCGAAGGCTCAGGAACAGGATCTGCGCCTATCGGTGTCGGATCGCGAGGTGCTGCAGAAGAAGGATTTTGCGCAGATGAGCGCGGCCGAGATCGCCGAGGTCGCGCGCGCCATCGCCAAGATGCGGCTGCCGCAGGCCGAACTGAAGATGCGCCGCCATACCGCCGATCCACGCGGCCACCGCATCGACATGCGCAAGACCCTGCGCCAGGCGCTGCGCACCGAGGGCGAGATCATCAACTTCCATCGCCTAGGGAGAATCGAGAAGCCGGCGCCGATCGTGGCGCTGCTCGACATCTCCGGCTCGATGAGCGAGTACACCCGCCTGTTCCTGCATTTCCTGCATGCCATCACCGACGCGCGCAAGCGCGTCTCGGTGTTCCTGTTCGGCACGCGGCTGACCAATGTGACGCGGGCGCTGCGCCAGCGCGATCCCGACGAGGCGCTGGCGAGCTGCTCGGCCAATGTCGAGGACTGGGCCGGCGGCACAAGGATCGCGACCTCGCTGCAGACCTTCAACAAGCAGTGGGCGCGGCGCGTGCTTGGGCAGGGGGCGATCGTGCTGCTGATCTCCGACGGATTGGAGCGCGAGGCCGACACCAAGCTCGCCTTCGAGATGGACCGACTGCACCGCTCCTGCCGGCGGCTGATCTGGCTGAACCCGCTGCTGCGCTATTCCGGCTTCGAGGCCAAGGCGCAGGGCATCAAAACCATGCTGCCCCACGTTGACGAATTCCGCCCGGTACATAACTTGACCTCGATCGGGACGCTGATCTCGGCGTTGTCGTCGCCGCTGCCGCACAGCCGCAGCGTGATCCGGCCCGCAGCCTGAGAGGGAGATATCCATGCTCAACCGCGACGAAGACATCCTCAAGGCCGCCGAGGACTGGCACAAATCCGGCCACGGCGTCGCGCTCGCGACCGTGGTCGAGACCTGGGGCTCCGCGCCGCGGCCGGTCGGCTCGAACCTCGTCATCAACGATGAGGGAACGTTCCTGGGCTCGGTGTCCGGCGGTTGCGTCGAGGGCGCCGTCGTGACCGAGGCGCTGGACGTGATCTCCAGCGGCCAGCCGAAGATGCTGGAGTTCGGCGTGGCCGACGAGACCGCCTGGAATGTCGGGCTGTCCTGCGGCGGCACCATCCGCGTGTTCGTCGAGAAGGTGGGCTGAGGCATGAAAAGCGAGACGCTTGCCGAACTCAATGCCGAGCGCGCGGCGCGGCGCCCGGCCATTCTCGTCACCGAAATTGCCTCCGGCGCGCAGCGTCTGGTCAAGGCCGCCGACATCGCCGCTGATCCCCTGCGCAATGAACTGTCGGCGCATCTGCGGATGGGCAAGAGCAGCATGGTCGAGGCGGGTGGCACGCGGTTGTTCCTCAACGTCTATGCCCCGACAGCCCGGCTCGTCATCATCGGTGCTGTCCATATCAGCCAGGCGCTGGCGCCGATCGCCAAATCGCTCGGCTACGACGTCACCGTCGTCGACCCGCGCACCGCCTTCGCGAGCCCCGAGCGTTTTCCCGATGTGCCGCTGGTTGCCGAATGGCCCGACGTGGCGCTGCCGCCGCTCAACATCGATCGTTACACCGCGTTCGTGGCGCTCACCCACGATCCCAAGATCGATGATCCGGCGCTGCTGCATGCCTTTGCGCGCGAATGCTTCTACATCGGTGCGCTCGGCTCGCGGAAGACGCACGCCAAGCGCGGCGACCGGCTGCGCGGGCAGGGCGCCAGTGAGGCCGACATCGCCCGCATCCATGCGCCGATCGGGCTTGCGATCGGCGCGGTCTCTCCCTCGGAGATCGCGGTCTCGATCATGGCCGAGATCACGGCGACGCTGCGGCTACCGGCCAAGGAGAAAGACCAGGCGGCATGAAGTTCGGTCCAGCCAGTCCGAAAGAGGCGATCGGTGGTGTGACCGTGCACACCCTGCGCAAGGGATCGCTGGTGCTGAAGAAGGGCACGACGATCGGTCCCGCCGAGGTCGACGCGCTGGTCGAGGAGGGCGTCAAGGAGATCGTCGTCGTCAGGCTCGAAGCCGGCGATGTCTCGGAGGACGAGGCGGCGGCTGATATTGCCAAGGTCGTGGCGGGCGAAGGCATTCGTGTCGACCGTGCCTTCACCGGTCGCGCCAATCTGTTTGCCGCGCAGGCCGGCGTGCTGATGGTCGACCGTGCCGCGGTCGACCGCATCAACGGCGTCGACGAGGCCATCACCTTTGCGACCCTGCCGGCCTTCAAGCCGGTGGTCGAAGGCGAGATGGTCGGCACCGTCAAGCTGATCCCGTTCGGCGTCGAGGGCTGCTTGCGCGATGAGGCCGTGAAGGCGGCGAGCAGAGGCGCGCTCAGCATTGCGCCCTATGTCGTCAAGCGCGTCGGCGTGGTCTCGACGCTTCTTCCGGGACTCGCGTCGAAGGTCATCGACAAGACCCTGCGCGTGACGGCCGAGCGCCTGGCGCCGGCGGGCGCCACGATCATTGCCGAGCGGCGCGTGCCGCATGAGCAGGCCGCGCTGGCCGCCGCGATCAAGGAACTCCTGGGGCTCGGCGCCCAGCTCGTGATCGTGTTCGGCGCCTCGGCGATCGCCGACCGCCGCGACGTGATTCCCGCCGCGATCACCGGCATCGGCGGCGCCATCGAGCATTTCGGCATGCCGGTCGATCCGGGCAATCTGCTGCTGATCGGCAGCGCTGGCGGAGTGCCGGTGCTGGGCGCGCCCGGTTGCGCCCGCTCCCCGGCCGAGAACGGCTTCGACTGGGTGCTGATGCGGCTCCTCGCCGGCATCAAGGTGACCCGCGCCGAGTTGACCGCCATGGGCGTGGGGGGGCTGCTGATGGAGATCGTGACGCGACCGCAGCCGCGCGCCAAGCCGGAGGCCGAGGGCGGACGCAAGGTCGTCGCGGTCGTGCTGGCCGCCGGCCGTTCGACGCGGATGGGCGGGCCGAACAAGCTCTTGGCCGAGCTCGGTGGCAAGAAGCTGGTTCGCATCGTCGCCGAGCAGGCGCTGGCGTCTCGTGCCAGCGAGGTCGTCGTCGTGACCGGCCATCAGGCCGAGCTGGTGGAGCAGGCGCTGTCCGATCTCGACGTGCGCTTCGTCCGCAATCCCGACTTTGCCGGCGGGCTCGCGAGTTCCGTGAAGGCCGGGATCGCCGCTGTGCCGGAGGGCGTGGACGGGGCGGTCATCTGCCTCGGCGACATGCCGATGGTGTCCTCGGATCTGCTCGACCGTCTCATCGGTGCGTTCGAACCCGATCGCGGCAATTTGATCGTCATGCCGGTGGCCGAGGGACGCCGTGGCAATCCGGTGCTGTGGTCGCGCCGCTTCTTCGCCGAGCTGATGACGCTCGACGGCGATGTCGGCGCGCGGCATCTGATCGCCAAGCACACCGAGGCTGTGGCCGAGGTGCCGGTCGAGGGCGACAGCGCGTTCCTCGACATCGACACGCCGCAAGCGCTGGAAGCCGCGCGGCGGGGATAAGTCCCGTAGCCCGCATGAGCGCAAGCGACATGCGGGGACGGTGTCTCCGTGAACGCAGTGTTCCCCGCTTTCGCTCATGTGGGCGACGTGCTCTCTCCTCATTGTCATTCCGGGGCGCGCGGAGCTTGGAGGCGGCGCAAGGCGTCGGCCCCAAGGCGTGGCGCGAGCCCGGAATCCATAGCCACAGGATGCCGTGTGGGGCACGCTCGGGGGCAAGACCCCGCTTCTCCACATCTCCCTGCGGCTACGGATTCCGGGCTCCTTCGCGCTGCTTCAAAATGGCTTCGCCATTTTGCGCGCGAATGCCCCGGAATGACGGCGGGCAGGGAGCGCGTCACCCCCATCGCAACCTCCCATTCACCAAGTTTCAACGACCCCCGGCTAGATTTGCCGACATTGGGCCTCGGGGAGGAAAAGGTGATCATTTCGACCGCCGCGCGACGTCTCGCGCTGTTTGCATTCGGATTGACCGTGCTGGTCGGTGCTGCGCGCGTCGCGACCTATGGCGCCATCAGCCCGGCCCATGCCGCCGGCGCCTTCGCGATCGGTCAGTGCGCCGCCTATGGCCAAGCCTTCGACTATCCGGCCGAGCATCTGGCCAAGGCCGCAGCGCTCAAGCAGTGCAAGGGCGAATGCACGGCGGTGACGATGAAGAAGGCCTGTGCCGCGTTCGCGATCGATCTCACCAATCCCTGCGGCCCCCATGGCTACGCCGTGCGGCCGAAGATCTCGACATCGCTCAACGATGCGACCCGGGAATGCTACAAATATGGTGGCAAAGAGTGCGTGATCCGCGCCTGGGCGTGCGATGCCAAGGGCTGATCAGGGCTTGATGGCCTGAGTTCCGACTGTCACGGCATTCGCTGTCGACTTCGATGCTTCACGTCCGGAATGGCTCGGCTATTCTGGGCGTTCGCATACATCGGCAACACGGAAGCGACATGCAATTCGATACCAAGATCGCGCTGATCATTCGTACTGATCTCGAAGCCTGGCAGAAGCTCAACGTGGCGGCGTTTCTCGCCAGTGGCATCGCCGCCGCGTTTCCCGCGTGTATCGGCACGCCCTATGAGGATGGCTCGGCGACGCCCTATCACGCGCTGATAGGTCAGCCGATCCTGATCTACGGCGCGCCGGATCGCGCCGGCCTCGCGCGCGCATTAGATCGCGCCCTGTCGCGTAACGTGAAGCCGGCGCTCTACACCGAGGACATGTTCAAGACGACGCATGACGAGGCCAACCGCGCCGCGGTGAAGGCTGTGGCGCGCGCCGATCTCAACCTTGTGGGATTGGCGTTTCGTGCCGAGCGCAAGGTGGCCGACAAGATCGTCGATGGGCTGAAGTTTCACGCGTGAGAACCGGCCTCGTGTCATCGGCGATGTCATGAAACTGTTACATGCTGCGCAATAGTGCGGCAGCATGGTTTGATACCGATCAAGACCGGCAGACGTCGCTCTCGTTAGTTTGCTCCTCAGCACGAGGAGCAGACAGATGCAGACCATGAAAGCCGCCGTCGTCAAGGCCTTCGGCAAGCCGCTCGTCATCGAGGACGTCCCGGTTCCGGTGCCGGGGCCGGGCGAACTCCTCGTCAAGCTGAAGGCGTGTGGCGTGTGTCATACTGACCTTCACGCTGCATCCGGCGACTGGCCGGTGAAGCCGGTGCCGCCGTTCATTCCCGGCCACGAGGCGGCCGGCATCGTTGCCGCCCTTGGAGCTGGTGTCACTGACTTCAAGGTCGGCGATGCTGTTGGCGTTGCCTGGCTGCACGATGCATGCATGCGCTGCGAGTATTGCGAGACAGGCTGGGAGACGCTGTGCGAGCACCAGCATAACACCGGCTACAGCGTGAATGGCGGCTTCGCGGAATATGTGATCGCGTCGGCGGCGTTCGCCGCGCGCCTTCCTGCGAACGTCAACTTTGCGAAGATCGCGCCGATCCTGTGCGCTGGCGTCACGACCTACAAGGGTCTGAAGGAGACCGACACGCGCCCTGGCGAATGGGTGGTCATCTCCGGCGTTGGTGGCCTCGGCCATGTCGCCATCCAGTACGCGAAGGCGATGGGCCTGAAGGCGATCGGTCTCGATATCGCCGAGGACAAGCTGAAGCTGGCGTTGGAGGCGGGGGCCGAGCATGCCGTCAACGCACGCGACAAGGATGCGGTGGAGCGGGTGATCCAGATCACCGGGGGAGGGGCTCATGGCGTGCTGGTCACGGCGGTGTCGACGCCGGCCTTTGCCCAGGCGTTGCACATGGTCCGCCGCAAGGGCACCGTCGCTTTGGTGGGTCTGCCGCCGGGCGAATTCCCGACTCCTATTTTTGATGTCGTGCTGAAACGTATCACCGTGCGCGGCTCCATCGTCGGCACTCGGCGCGATCTCGACGAGGCCATCGCCTTTGCCGTCGAGGGCAAGGTGGGAGCTGAGGTGACCACGGCGCCGCTGTCGGAGATCAACGCGATCTTCGATCGCATGAAGGCCGGCAAGATCGAGGGCCGCGTGGTGCTCGACTTCACCTGACCGGCAACGCCAGGTCCTGAGGCGAGCCACGGGCGCGGAGGAGCACTCCGCGCCCATTTTCTTTGTTCGCCGCCGCCGGGCGACTCCTCCTCAACTCGGACCTCCCTGTCGATCGGATGTCATTGACACTGACTGACTAGTCAGTCATAAATTGCGAATGTCGGAGAGGACATCCAAGTCGAGCGGGGGCGGAACCCGTGCCGTCGCGTCGAAGGCCCGAGCTGCCGGCACGGCCGCATCGCGGGCCGATCGCGCAGCCGAACGCCGTGCCGCGATCGTCCAGGCCGCAATGGACGAGTTCATCGCCCGCGGCTTCGCGGCGACACGGCTCGACGACATCGCCAAGCGCGCCGGCGTCGCCAAGGGCACGATCTATCTGCACTTCAAGGACAAGGAATCGATGTTCGAGGAATTGATCCGGACCGCGATCGTGCCGTTCGTCAGCCGTCTTGCCGCGCCGCCGCCGAGCGGCTCGGTGCGAGACATGATCGAAGCCTTGGCGCGGATGTTCCTGCAGGAGATCGCCGGCACCCGGCGCGCCGATCTCGTGCGTCTCATCATTGCAGAGGGGCCGCGCTTTCCCGCGATCGTCGATTTCTACTATCGCGAGGTCGTCTCCCGCGTTCTCGCCGCGATGCGCGCTCTGATCCAGATTGCGATTGCGCGCGGCGAGATCTGCGAGCCCAAGCTCGTGCAGTTTCCACAACTCATGATCGCGCCCATGGTGGTCGCGGTGCTCTGGAAGAGCCTGTTCGAGCGTCATGCGCCGCTCGACGCAGAGGCGATGCTGCAGACTCATCTCGATCTGATCTTTGGCGCGAGGAGGCCGACATGAGCCTGCTGCATTGCCTTGCCGTGCTGGTCACGGCCTTCACCTTCAACGGCTGCAACGAGACCCGCGATCCCGGCTATCAGGGCTGGGTCGAGGCCGACATGATCTTCATCAGCCCGGACGAGGCGGGACGCGTCACCAGGCTGAACGTCCGCGAAGGCGACGAGGTCAAGGTTGGCGATCCGCTTTATTCGGTCGATGACGATCTGCAGCAAGCCGATCTCAACCAGACCAAGGCGACGCTCGCCAACGCGCAGCAGAGCTACGACCGCGCCGCCGCCTTGAGCAAGACCGGCGCCGGGACGCAGGCGACGCTCGATGCTGCCGTATCGACGCTTCGCGTCGCGGAGGCTCACGTGGTGACCTCGCAGACTCGTCTGGCGCGCCGCAGGGGGAACGCGCCGGTCGCGGGCACGATCCAGCAGATCTATTTCCGCGAGGGCGAGATGGTCGCGGCCCAGCGGCCGGTGCTGTCGATCATGCCACCCGGCAACATGAAGCTGCGCTTCTATGTGCCGGAGACGGATCTGCCGAAATTCGCTGTCGGTGATGAGGTCAGTGTCACCTGCGACAACTGCGCGGCCGACCTCACGGCGAGGGTCTATTTCCTCGCGACATCGGCAGAGTACACCCCGCCCGTCATTTACAGTCTCGATGAGCGCAACAAGCTCGTCTATCTGATCCAGGCGCGGCCGTCGCGACCGGACGCGCTGCGCGTCGGCCAGCCGGTCAGTATCTATCCTCATCCCAAGACACCCGTGGCGGACCAGCGATGAACGGCGCGGCGCAGGCTGACATCGCAATCGACGTGAAGGGACTGACCAAGTCGTTCGGCGGCCGCGAGGTCGTGCATGATCTGTCGATGCAGGTGCGGCGCGGATCGATTTACGGCTTTCTAGGTCCGAACGGCTCCGGCAAGACGACGACGATCCGCATGCTGTGCGGCCTGCTGACGCCGGATGACGGCGAGGGCACCTGCCTCGGCTTCGACATCCGCCGCGATGCCGACAAGATCAAGCGCCGCGTCGGCTACATGACGCAGCGCTTCAGCCTGTACCAGGATCTGTCGGTGCGCGAGAACCTCGAATTCGTGGCGCGGCTCTACGGCATGGCGGATCCGCGTCAGGCGGCCCGCGACATGGTGAAGAGGCTCGGGCTCTCCGGTCGCGAGGGACAGCTTGCCGGTGAATTGTCGGGCGGCTGGAAGCAGCGGCTGGCGCTCGGCGCCTGCACCCTGCCGAATCCGCAACTGCTGCTGCTCGACGAGCCGACGGCCGGTGTCGATCCCAAGGCGCGGCGCGACTTCTGGAACGAGATCCATGCGCTCGCGGGCGAGGGCCTGACCGTGCTGGTCTCGACCCACTACATGGACGAGGCCGAGCGCTGTCACGAGATCGCTTACATCGCCTACGGTCATTTGCTGGTGCATGGCACGGTGTCCGAGGTGATCGCGCAGTCCGAGCTGACGACGTACACGGTCGGCGGCGATGATCTGCGCGAGCTCGCGGCCGGGCTCGCGGGGAAACCGGGCGTCGACATGGTGGCGCCGTTCGGTACCAGCCTCCACGTGTCGGGTCGCGACCGCACGGCCTTGGAGGATTCGATCGCGCCATGGCGCAATAAAGAGGGGCTCCACTGGCAGCCTGCCGCGCCGTCGCTCGAGGACGTCTTCATCGACCTGATGAACCGCTCCCGGGACAATTTCCAATGAGCGACGCGAGCGCCCGTCATCATGCGACGTCGGGGCCGCGGTTCGGCTTCTTGCGCCGCACCTACGCGATGCTGCTCAAGGAGTTCATCCAGCTGCGCCGCGACCGGGTCTCGTTCGCGATGATCGTAATGATCCCGGTGATGCAACTGATGCTGTTCGGCTACGCCATCAACACGACGCCGCACCATCTGCCGGCGGCGGTGCTGCTGCAGGAGGACAGCGATCTCGGGCGCTCCATCCTGAAGGCGATGGAGAACACCGCCTATTTCCGTTTCACCCGCGAGGTGCATGACGTCGCCGAGTTCGACGACCTGCTGTTGTCCGGCAAGGTCCTGTTCGGTGTCGAGATCCCGCGCGGATTCGAGCGCGCGGTGCGCCGCGGCGATCGGCCGGCGCTGCTCGTTGCTGCCGATGCGACCGACCCGGTCGCCGCGTCCTCTGCGCTGTCCTCGCTCGGCATGATCGTCCAGACCGCACTCGCACACGATCTCTACACCGGGGACCCCGTCTCGCCGCCGTTCGAGATCAGGGCTCATGCGCGCTATAATCCGGCGGCCTCGTCGCGGCTCAACATCGTGCCGGGCCTCGTCGGCACCATCCTGACCATGACGATGCTGATCTTCACCGCGCTCTCGGTGACGCGGGAGATCGAGCGCGGCACGATGGAAAGCCTGCTGTCGATGCCGATCACGCCGATCGAGGTCATGCTGGGCAAGATCATCCCTTACGTGCTGGTCGGATTCCTCCAGGCTTCCATTATCATCGGCATCGGCGTGCTACTGTTCGGCGTCCCGATTTTCGGCAGCCTGCTTCTGCTGGCGCTGCTCTCGACCCTGTTCATCGCCGCCAATCTTTCGATCGGCTACACCTTCTCGACCCTGGCGCAAAACCAGCTGCAGGCGATGCAGCTGTCGATGATGTTCTTCCTGCCGAGCATCCTGCTGTCCGGCTTCATGTTCCCGTTTCTCGGCATGCCGCAATGGGCGCAGGTGCTCGGCGAGTGCCTGCCGCTGACGCACTACCTGCGGATCGTTCGTGCCATCATGCTCAAGGGCTCCACGCTTCAGAACCTGCAGCACGACACGATCGCCCTGTTCGGCCTGATGCTGTTCGCGATGACGGTCGCCGTGATGCGCTTCCGCCGCACCCTCGATTGAGGCACAATGGCGCCCGGGAGCATCAACGGCTGGGGCGCGATGAAGATCTCCGAGGTGGGACTGGACGGCGGGCAGCCGGCGCGAGCTTCGGCCGAGTTCGACCGGGCGCTGATGCGCCAGATGCTGAACACGGAATTGCTGCGGGTCAACGTGCTGATCGCGACCGCAGCTCTCTTCCTCGCGATCTCGATTCTGGTCGACGTCTTCGAGCCCAGGATCGTGCAGTGGATCTGGCGGAGCGGGACCGGCGCGTTGTACATCTATGCGCTGATTTCCCTCTTCATCCTGTTTCAGGTCTGGATTCGGTTCGAGATCAAGGCGGACATCCGGCGTGGCCGCGACGTACCGGTGGTCTGGCGCTATGTCGGCACCTTCCTCGAGACCTCGCTCCCAACCGTTGTCCTGGTGCTGCAGATCGAGGGCATCGGACCGGACAAGGCACTCGGTTTCGGCGCTCCGCTGATCTACTTCGTGTTCATCGTCCTTTCGACGCTGAGGCTGGATTTCTGGCTCTCGACCTTCACCGGCTTCGTCGCGGCGGCCGAACTGCTGATCGTGGCGCTGGTCAACCGGCCATTGGTGGCCGTCGGCCAGAATCCTGAGCTCTACTATCATGGCGAGCGCAGCTTCATTATCTTGCTCTGCGGCATTCTCGCCGGTGCGGTCACCGTCCAGTTGCGCCGCCAGTTCGCTGCGAGCATCGAGGCGGCCTCTGCGCGCGACCGCGTCACCGACCTGTTCGGCCAGCATGTCTCCCCGCAGGTGGTCGAGCGGCTGATGAAGGAGGGCACTGCGGAGGCGCGCGACATTCGGCAGGTTGCCGTCATGTTCGTCGACTTCCGCGGCTTCACGGCAGCTTCGCGCGCGAAGACGCCGCAGGAGGTCGTCGACCGACTCGATGGCGCATTCGCCATTCTGGTCGAAATCCTCGAGCGCCATGGCGGCATCGTCAACAAATTCCTGGGCGACGGCTTTCTCGCGCTGTTCGGCGCGCCGTTCGAGACGCCGGATGCGGCCGTCCATGCACTCGAGGCCGCACGAGAGATGGTTTCCGCGATGCAGCGCGTCAATGAGATGTCGTCCTGGCCGCTGCGGATCGGGATCGGCGTTCATCTCGGCGAGGTCGTGGCCGGCAGTATCGGGTCGCCGAGGCGCAAGGAATACACCGTCATCGGCGACACCGTGAACTTCGCCTCGCGTCTCGAGGCCCTCAACAAGGAGCTCGATTCGCACCTCCTGATCTCGGCGGAGATGCGCCAGGCCGTCGGCGACGCGGCAAGCGACGCGATCTTCCATGGCGAAGTCGCGGTCAGAGGCTACGACCGGCCGTTCGAAGTCTGGCAGTTGCAATAGAGCGACAGCGCTGTGGCAGGCTGTCGGCGATTTACATCGCGCCGTCTGCGCGTTTAACTGCGCGCCAACAACAGGAAGCAAAGGGGGGAGCGCATGA
>JBARNF010001032.1:0-4561 GCA_049802835.1 Bradyrhizobium sp. | reverse complement strand
ACATTCGCCCCGCCCGCACCCAGGTCGACGATCTCCTCGGCGAGGTCCGCGCCACGGCGCAGGCCGGCTACCGCTCGCTGGTCACGGTGCTGACCAAGCGCATGGCCGAGGACCTCACCGAATATCTGCACGAGCAGGGCATCCGCGTCCGCTACATGCATTCGGACATCGACACCATCGAGCGCATCGAGATCATCCGGGATCTCCGGCTCGGCGCGTTCGACGCGCTGGTCGGCATCAACCTGTTGCGCGAGGGCCTCGACATTCCCGAATGCGCGCTGGTCGCGATCCTCGACGCCGACAAGGAAGGCTTTTTGCGCAGTGAAACGTCACTGATCCAGACCATTGGCCGCGCTGCGCGCAACGTCGACGGCAAGGTGATCCTGTACGCCGACCAGATGACCGGCTCGATGGAGCGCGCCATCGCCGAGACCAACCGCCGCCGCGAGAAGCAGGTCGAGTACAACACCATCAACGGCATCACGCCGGAGAGCGTCAAGAAGTCGATCGGCGACATCCTCAATTCGGTCTATGAGCGCGACCACGTGCTGATCGAGACCGGCAGCGGCACCGCGACCGACGACGCGATCTCGATCGGGCACAATTTCGAGACGGTGCTGGCCGATCTCGAAACCCGGATGCGCGAGGCCGCCGCCGACCTGAACTTCGAGGAGGCCGCCCGCCTGCGCGACGAGGTCAAGCGCCTGCGCGCCACCGAGCTCGCCGTGGTCGACGATCCCACCGCCAAGCAGCGCACCGTGCAGGGCAAGGCCGGCGCCTACGCCGGCACCAAGAAATACGGCGACGCCGCCAACCTCCCGACCACAGCCCTGAAGGGCCGCGGTGGGGCGCGCAGCGGCGGTGCCAGTTCACCCTCCCCTGGAGGGGGAGGGTCGGCCGCCAAAGGCGGCCAGGGTGGGGTGAAGCCCCACGACGGAGATCCGCTACTCCCCTCCTTCGATGACATCACCGGCTCTTCGAGCGGCAGCGGCGGTCCTTCCTCCCCCTCTCCCCGTCCTTCACGGGGAGAGGGTCGGGGTGAGGGGCGCCCCACGGGCAGTCCCTCCGCCTCCAAAGTCCACAAGCCCCATCTCGACGAGATGCACGGCCCGGAATCCCTGCCCTACCGCCCGAACCGCGCGCTGCCCGAAAAACCATTCGGCGGCAGCAGCAAGATCATCCAGCCGACCAACTCACGCGAGTCCGGCCCCGAATTCGGCCCCGCCCCACGCTCGACCGGCGGCCAGCCGGGGAAACGGGGCGGGTGGAAGAAGCGGTGAACGTGCCGTCGGGAGGAGCGAGAACTGTGAAGACGAAGCGTTTCGACGATCTGGTTCATCGGCAGGCGAAGGTGGACGCGAGATTTGCGGCAGCGCTTCTTCGCGAAGGCGTCGACGCGATGCTCAGCGGCGACATGGAAACGGGGAAAACCATTCTTCGCGACTACATCAAGGCGATCGTCGGATTCGAAAAGCTCGGTGAGGCGATCGACATACCGCCCAAGAGCTTGATCCGCATGTTCGGCCCGCAAGGCAATCCTCAGGCCAAGAACCTTTTCAGCGTAATCGGCTATCTACAGAAGCAGGCGGGATTGGAGCTTCACGTTACGGGTTAGACGATCGACGAGCGGAGGCCCAGTTAACAAGCCGCATTCGACGAGATGCACGGCCAGGAGTCCCTGCCCTGTCGCTCCGACCACGGGCTGCCGCCAAAACCGTTCGGCGACAACAGCAAGATCATCCAGCCGACCGATTCCCGTCAGTCCGTCCCGGAATTCGATCCCGCTCCGCGCTCCACCGACGGTGCCCCCGGCAAGCGGGGGTGGAAGAAGCGCTGAGGCAAGCGTCAGCAGCCTGTGCCTCTTTTCACTTGCTGCGCACACAACAGCGCTCGGCCCGATCGAGGAGCCGCGCATCCGAAGCCAGACTCCGCGAAAAAACTCCGTCCGGGATCAGCCGCCCACGTCTCAAACAGTGGCAGCCCCGGCAGGATGTCGTTGATCGGCAGGGTAGAATGCGGCAATACGGCGTTACCGATACCATGCTGATCCGAAGGAGTTGACAGCATATGCGTTTGTCTTTTCGTGCTGATGTCGACTACTTGCGCGCGATCGCCGTTTTGTCCGTGGTCGGCTTCCATTACGGAATAGCCGGGTTTAATGGTGGCTTCATTGGCGTCGATATTTTCTTCGTCATCTCAGGCTTTTTGATTTCCCGGTTGATTTGGGCCGGCATCGAGACCAATACGTTCTCTTTCATCGCGTTCTATGATCGGCGGGCTCGGCGATTGCTCCCGGCGCTTTATACGGTAGTGTTGATCACGGGCATTGCAGCTTGGTTTTTGGCCCCGCCGGACGACTACCGGATGTTTTTCGAGAGCGCCACTTCGACCCTACTTTTCTCCTCCAATATCTATTTCTGGACTCACACCGGCTACTTCGACCTTCCGACGATCGGCAAGGTTCTCATTCACACATGGTCCCTGTCCGTCGAGGAGCAGTTTTACTTCATATTCCCGTTCGCGAGTTGGCTCTGGAGCCGGTGGTTTCGTGATCCCACATCAAGGCTGTCCCTGACGCTCATCATTGCGGGCACGGCAGGCCTGTGCCTGCTTGACGAACTGCTGATCAAGGGCAATGCACCGGCTGCATTCTATCTATCTCCATTGCGAAGCTGGGAGTTCCTGATCGGCAGCATTGCTTTCTTCGTACAGCGCTGGTCACCGGTTGAGCTGTTGACTCGCCGCATCTGCGCGCTTCTCGGCAGCGCGCTGATGCTGATGCCTGTGGCTTTGTTTCAGGCCCAAACCCGCTTCCCCGGCTACCACGCGCTCGTGCCATGCGTGGGGGCCGCCCTTTTCATCATCGCCTTCAATCAACCGGGCGATCGCCCTCGATTGCCGCTTGAACGCGCAGGGCTATTTTTCGGCAAAATATCATACTCGCTCTACCTCTGGCATTGGCCGGTCTTCATCCTCGGGAGAGCAGCATTGCCACTGGAGACGGCGGGATCCCCTACAGCGACCATCGGTCTGTTGCTGTGCTCCCTGCTGTTGGCCTACCTCACCTATCTCACCGTCGAGACGGCGCCGCGGGCCCGTGCCGAGTGGCGAGGAGTCCGTGTATCCGGGCTCATCGCTGGCGCAGCCGTCATCCTGCTTGCGGTCGGGTCATTCGGAATGAGGGCAAACGGCTTCCCCGGCCGGTTCGATCAAGCTCAGCAACAAATGCTGCGCTATGACGGGCCGAAGATGGAAGTCATCTTTCATCAGCGCGGATGTTTCATCGAACCCAATGACCCGATTTCCGATTTCAATGCAGCGGAATGCCTGAAATTCGTTTCCGATCGGCAAAGCATCTTGCTCGTCGGAGACAGCACCGCCGCCCACTATTACTCTGCACTGCGGGACTATCTCCCGCCTGAGCGATACACCCTCTTGCAGCTTACCTCGGGCGGATGCGCTCCGTTCATCGACATACGTCAGGACGTCTCGAAAAATTGCAACCAGGTCAATGCATTGCTGCGTGATCTGCTTAGGGACAGCCGACTGTCTGGCGTGGTGCTTTCCGCGAACTGGAGCTATTACGCGCAGATGGGCATTTTTGACGCCGGCCTGGGCGCGACCTTGTCTGCAGCGAAAGATGCCGGCGTTCCGATCTTGCTGTTTGGCCCGTCGCTCGAGTTTCCCGCGCCGCTGGCCACAACGCTTGTCAAGTACGAACTCTACCACCTGCCCGTGGGCAATATGTTCAAGCCAACTGCAGCCGCCTTGGCCGCAGACGATCGCCTGCGTATACTTGCCCCCTCGTACCAAAACATTCAGTTCATTTCCGTTTTGAGAATGGTCTGCGACGCGGAAGACTGCCCATTGAAGGCCGATCCCGAGACGCCCATCGTTTGGGACAGCATTCATCTCACTCCCGAAGGTTCGAAATACGTCGTCCAGAAGATGAAGCCGGCTCTGGATTCATTCTTGAGCAAGCTTGGTCAGCCGCCCAAATCAACCGGCGGACAGGCCGAACCGACGGCCCCTTCTCTGCGATGAGATCGATCGCTTGCCGCGACGGTCTCGTGGCGTGATTATCGATGCCCGGCCGTATGCGCGACGACATTTGGGATAGGCTCGCCGGACGCGATATCCACCAGTCTTGAAAGTGATGGGCCGGCAGAGAGCGAAACCCATCTAGCTCTCTTGGCGATAAGCCCGGAAGCCGTAAGCCGCAGCGATCAGAGGCTCCGCACTGTGGTGATGGATTGCGGGGGCGCGCCGTTCAGGCGCGCCTCCGGAATGACACTTCATAGCTGACGGCGATCCATCGGCCCTAGTCCCTGAAAGTAATCGTTGCGATCGGCGCCATCATAGGCACCTGACGTCATGCAGCACGCTTTGAAACCTGCGTCGGGAGCCGCATGGGCACAGGTCGTTGCGGCCGAGCTTCTCGCTCAGCTCGACATTGCCATGGACGAACTGTCGTCCACGCTTGACGTGGGTTTCTGAAGGGAAGGACTTCCGCCGCTTACGCGTGATGCTGAAAGCTGGGGAGGTTTTCGAGATCATGGAT
>JBARNF010001031.1:0-8140 GCA_049802835.1 Bradyrhizobium sp. | reverse complement strand
TTTCTCATGTGGCGTACGCATGTGTTTGCGCGCCTCGCCGCGACACCTTTTGGGCTCGTGGTACGCCACCCCTGCATTTTTCGGTGCGCAATCAATGATGCAGCGATCGCGAACACCATCTCTTATGTAGATCATCGACCATAAGACGACGTCTGTTCCGCAGCGGCCGCTGCTTGCACGCCTCCGTGACTCTACGGCCGTATTTACCCCTGATTCACGAACGTCCTTTAGCTTCGACGTCATTGTTTATTCATTGCTGTAGCGACGGCGACGCGGGCGATTGTGGGGGACCTGTGGTGGTCAATGCGCTTGACGAACACGAACGCACGATAGGCTTCGCCGAGGTCGCGCTCGGCCAGATCAAACTGCTGCGTCATTCGGCCAACCCGCGCAACTACGAGATCTGGTACGTTTATGCGACGGGCTATAATGCGCCGCTGAACGAGATCATCAACGAGACGCTCTCGCGCAACGGCAAGCTCTCTCAATCCGAGCTCGACGAGCTCTACGAATCCTATCTCACCCATTTGAAGACGTCGGACCGCATCGACAAAGTCGGAGCGCGCGTGGTCGGCGAGATCGACGACCTGATGGGCACGATCAACGACGCTCTCGGCAGGACGGCGAGCTACGATGCCAGCCTGGCCGGCGCAGATCAGAAACTCGCATCGGCCACCAACCGCGAGCAGCTCGTCGAGATCATCGAGGTCCTCGCCCAATCGACGCGCCAGATGCGTGAGACCAATCAGGTTCTCGAGCAGCGCCTGTCACTGTCGAAGGACGAGATCGGCGAATTGCAGCACAGCCTCGAAGCGATACGCGCCGAGAGCCTGACCGATCCGCTCACGGGTCTCGGCAACCGCAAATTTTTCGACCGCATGATCGAGATGACGGTGCAGGCCGGACTCGCGACGAATCAGCCGCTGTCGCTTCTGATGTTCGACATCGATCATTTCAAGTCGTTCAACGATTCCTATGGTCACCTCACCGGAGATCAGGTGCTGCGCCTCGTCGGGATGACGCTGAAGCATGCGATCAAGGGACAGGACGTCGCTGCGCGCTACGGCGGCGAGGAATTCGTCGTCATGCTGCCCAACACGCCGTTGCGGCAGGCGCTGACGGTCGCCGACCAGATCCGTCGCGCCGTCACGGCCAAGGAGCTGAAGAAGAAGTCGACCGGAGAAATCCTCGGGCGCGTGACGATCTCGGTCGGGGTGTCCATGCTGAGAGCCGACGACGACACCGACGCGCTGATCGAGCGCGCTGACGCCTGCCTCTACGCCGCCAAGCGCAGCGGCCGGAACCGCGTCATCTGCGAGAACGATCCGGAATTTGCCGCGGAAACGCGCGGACAGGTGGCGTGACGCCGCCGTTGGCGGCGATTTCAACGTCGCGCCGATGATGCCCCAGACCCTTTGTGCGGTTGCCGCGCCTTGCGGCTTGCTTTCGAGGGCCGCGGCAGCGTTGCAGCTTTGCCGGTGGCCTTGGCCGCTTTACGCGCCTTCTTGACCGACTTCGTCTTTTTCGCCGCTTTGGTGGCCGCTTCAGGCCGCGCGCTACCGGGTGCTGCCGAGGGCTCACGCCCGCCGCGGGATGACGCCTTCTTCTTGGTTCGTTTGGTCAGGGCCGCTCTCTGCGCGGCTGCGAACGCTTCCCGCGCCCAAAGGGCGAACTCGTCGGTGTCGTCGAACAGATGCGCCGGCACCTGCCAATACGATCGCACCGTCATCGTCCGTGCCCGCGTCTCATAGGAGAACGGCTTGGACCCGGCGGCCTCGAACTTGGCAAAGCTGGCCTCGTCAGCGCGCAAATACAGTCCGCTGCGCAGCGCCAGTGCGAAGTTGATGCCGTCGGCGGAGATGCCGAAGCCGGAGAACATCCGCCGGATCGTGACCGGACCGAAGCCGGAGAACAGGTCGATCAGGAATTCGCGGTCCACCGCACCACCCCCCGTCCGAAATTGACCGGACTCTTCCAAGGGATTTGTCGTGCCTGGAAGGGACGCGTGTCAATGTCCGGAACACGACATGTCCCGGAGCCGTCAGGAAGTGAACCGGACGGTCAGACCTCTGCGGGTTTAAGCTGAACGGACTCGCCGCAGCCGCAGGCGCTGATCTGGTTGGGATTGTTGAAGACGAACTGGGCCTGCATCCTGTCGGCCTTGTAATCCATCTCGGTGCCGAGCAGGAACAGCACGGCCTTGGGGTCGACCAGGATCTTGACGCCCTTGTCCTCGACGACTTCGTCGGTCGGACGGATGTCGTGAGCGTATTCGACCGTGTAGGACTGCCCCGCACAGCCGCCGTTCTTGACGCCCACCCGCAATCCGATGATCTCCGATTCGGCACGCGCCGTCAGATCGCGGATGCGCGCAGCTGCAGCGTCCGTCAGGCGCATCACCTGCGGACGGGGCCTCGGTTTCGGCTTGGTGACAACAGGCGTGGGTGCGTTGGTCATATTGGTCATGTGGTCAATCCCAGCGGTCGATCAATCCCCGCAGCAGCCTATTCAAACTTCGTGCCTGCTTGTCTCACCACATGTTCAGGACGAGGCGGGCCTCGTCGCTCATGCGGTCCGGCGTCCATTGCGGCTCCCAGACGATGCTGACATTGACGATGCCGACGCCCGGGACGCTTGCGATCGCGTTCTCCACCATGGTGGGCAACTCGCCGGCCGCAGGGCAGTTCGGCGTCGTCAGCGTCATCAAGACGTCGACGCTGCGGTCGTCCTTGATGTCGACCTTGTAGATCAGGCCAAGCTCGTAGATGTCGGCCGGAATCTCGGGATCGAACACCGTCTTCAGCGCAGCGATGATCTCGCTCGACAGCCGTTCGGTCTCCTCCGGCGGCAGTGCCGAAAGCGTTTCGATAGTCTGGGTTTTGACGTCGGCCGTGTCGGTCATGCAAACAAATCCCGCGCCTTGATCAGTGCCTGTGCCAGCTGATCGACCTCTTCCCTCGTATTGTACATGCCAAACGAGGCCCGGCAGGTCGCCGTGACGTTGAATCTCTCCAAAAGCGGCATCACGCAATGCGTGCCCGCCCGTACCGCGACACCCTGGCGATCGATCACCGTCGCGATGTCATGGGCATGCGCGCCCTTCATCTCGAACGAGATGACCGGGCCCTTGCCCTTGGCCGTGCCGATCAGCCGCAGCGAATTGATCTCGCGCAGCCGATCCTGGGCATAGGTCAGCAGATCGTGCTCGTGCGCAGCGATACGCTCCTTGCCAACCGAATTGACGTAGTCGATGGCAGCGCCCAGCCCGACCGCCTCGACGATGCCAGGCGTGCCGGCCTCGAACTTGTGCGGCGGATCGCCATAGGTGACGAGATCGCGCGTGACCTCGCGAATCATCTCACCACCGCCGTTGAATGGCCGCATCGCGACGAGGTGGTCGTATTTGGCATAGAGCACGCCGATGCCGGTCGGCCCATACAGCTTGTGACCGGTGAAGACGTAGAAATCGCAGTCGATGTCCTGGACATCGATGGCGAGATGCACGGCGGCCTGGCTGCCGTCGACCAGCACCGGGATGCCGCGCGCATGCGCGATGCGGACGACCTCCTTCACTGGAACCAGCGTGCCGAGCATGTTCGACATCTGCGTGATGGCGACCAGCTTCGTCTTGTCGGTCAGCAGCTTCTCGAACTCGTCGATCAGGAAGTTGCCGTCGTCGTCGACCGGAGCCCATTTGATCACGGCACCCTGGCGTTCCCTGAGGAAATGCCAGGGCACGATGTTGGAATGGTGCTCCATGATCGAGAGCACGATCTCGTCGCCCTCGCCGATGTTGGGCCCGCCCCAGGATGCAGCGACGAGGTTGATCGCTTCGGTCGCGTTGCGGGTGAAGATGATCTCTTCGCTGCGTCGCGCATTGAGGAAGCGCGTTACGCGTTCACGGCCACCCTCAAATGCTTCGGTCGCGGCATTGGCGAGGTAATGCAGGCCACGATGCACGTTGGCGTATTCGCTGGTATAGGCCTGCGTCATGCGGTCCAGCACCGCGCGCGGCTTCTGGGCCGAGGCGGCATTGTCGAGATAGACGAGCTTCTTGCCGTAGACCTGCAGCTCCAACGCGGGGAAATCCTCGCGGATCCGCGCAACGTCGTAGGAGCCGTTGGTGACGGCCGGATGCGTGCTCATGCGCGCGCCTCCAGCCAGTCCTGAGCCGCCGCGATGACGCGTTCGCGCAATCCGTCGTCCTCGATCGCCTCGATCGCCTCGCCCACAAACGCCTGAATCAGCAGCGCTTGGGCCTGCGCCTCAGTCAGACCGCGTGCACGCAGATAGAACAGCAGGCTGTCGTCGAGCGCCCCGGCAGTCGCGCCATGGCCGCAGGAGACGTCGTCGGCGAAGATCTCGAGCTCCGGCTTGCTGTCGGCCTCGGCCTCGTCGGACAACAGCAGCGCCCGTGTCATCATCTTGCCGTCGGTCTGCTGCGCGCCCGGCCGCACGATGATGCGGCCCTGGAACACCGAATGCGCCCGGTCGTCGAGCACAGCACGAAAATTCTCGCGGCTGGTGCAGCCGGGCACCGCGTGGTCGACGACCACGGTCATGTCGCCATGCTGCTTGTCGCGCAGCAGGTTGACGCCGTTGACGATCAGCTCGCTGCCTTCGCCAGCCATGGTGATGAACGCCTGCAGCCGGCTGACCCCGCCGCCGCTGGTCATGTTGAACAGACTGAGCTTCGACTTGGCGCCGACAGTGATCAGCTCGGACGAAACGTTCACGGCATCGGTGGCGTCGCGCATCAATCGGACGTGCGACAGCGCCGCTTCGTCGCCGACCCAGATCACGGCGGCATCGTTGGCCTGATAGGCGGATGCGCCTTCGGCCGCGACGGAGTTCTCCACCAGGGTCGCGCGGGCACCCTTGCCGATGCGGACGTGGGAGCGGCTGTAGCGTGCGGAATTCGCCGCCGCGGCGACGTGAATGAGCTGCAGCGGCGACGACAGCTGCACGCCATCAGCCACCGTGACGATGACGCCATCCGTCGCGAGCGCCGCGTTGAGCGACAGCATCGGATCGGCCGGGTTGGTCAGCAGCAGGTCGCCACGAGCCTCATTCGACTGCTCGTCCAGCACCGCGCGCAAGGTCCGCACCGTGACACCGGGCGGCAGTGCCGAGAGGTCCGACAGCTCGGCGGCAACGACGCCATCGACCAGCACGAGCTTCGCTGCGCCCTCGATCGCCACCGACGCAGTCGCCGTCCTGGCACGCGCCAGCGCCGCACCATCGGGTGCGCCGGCAAGCGGCAGCACCTCGCGCACCAGCGCGCGCAGATCGGTGTATTTCCATTCCTCGATACGCCGGTGCGGCAGGCCGGTGCGCTCGAACGCCGCAAACGCCTCACGCCTGATCTCGGCGACCTTGCCGATGCCGGGCAGCCGGCCGGCGGCGGCAGAGAATACGCAGCCTATCGCCGTGCCGGTGTCATTCTTGACCAAAGCTACGTTCATCACAGATCCATTCACGCAGTCAGGCCGCGTCTTCGAACTGAGCGTAACCGGACGCCTCCAGCTCGTGCGCGAGTTCCTTGCCGCCGCTCTTCACAACGCGCCCCTTCGACATCACGTGAACGACGTCGGGCACGATGTAGTTCAGCAGCCGCTGATAGTGGGTGATCACGATCATCGAGCGCTCCGGCGAACGCAGCGCGTTGACGCCGTCGGCCGCGATGCGCAGCGCGTCGATGTCGAGGCCGGAATCCATCTCGTCGAGGATGCAGAGCGACGGCTGGAACAGCGCCATCTGCAGCACCTCGTTGCGCTTCTTCTCGCCGCCGGAAAAGCCGACATTGACGCCACGCTTGAGCATATCCTGCGGAATGCTGAGCGATTTCGATATCTCGCGCACCTTCCTGAGGAAATCGGGCGTCGAGTATTCCTCCTCGCCGCGCGCCTTGCGCTGCGCGTTCAGCGCAGTGCGCAGGAAGGTCATGGTGGCGACGCCGGGGATTTCGACCGGATATTGGAAGGCCAGGAACACGCCCTTCGCGGCGCGCTCGTCCGGCGCCATGGCGAGCAGGTCCTCGCCCTTGAACAGGACCTCGCCGCCGGTGACCTCGTAGCCCGGCTTGCCGGCGATGACGTGGGAGAGCGTCGACTTGCCGGAGCCGTTCGGCCCCATGATCGCGTGCACCTTGCCGGCCTCGATGGTCAGCGTCAGGCCGTGGAGAATCTCGCGCTCCTCGACGCGGACCTGCAGGTTCTTGATTTCGAGTAGTGCCATCAAAATTCACCCAGTCGTAACATTTTGAAACCAGAAACGATGCATAGCGCCGAGAAAAGCAGCATCTGTGACTGGCCATCCGGATTCAGAAGCCAAGACGGAATCTATTCCGCACTTGGGACAAAGTGCTGTTTCGCCGTCATCGCACCAATCCGTAATTTCCCTCGGTGCAAACGTTTCCTTGCAGTAGAAGCATCCACAGACCGCGCTCGCTGCCAATTCGCTACGGTGGCAGCGGCAATGACGATGCGCCGCGACTAATCCGTCTCGATCGACTTCACCCATGGCCTCGGCCATCAGCCGACGCTCCCCTCCAGGGAGATCGAGATCAGCTTCTGGGCCTCGACCGCGAATTCCATCGGCAGCTGCTGCAGCACGTCCTTGACGAAGCCGTTGACGACGAGGCCGACCGCCTCCTCCTGCGAAAGTCCGCGCTGGATGCAGTAGAACAGCACGTCCTCGGAGATCTTGGACGTCGTCGCCTCATGCTCGAAGGTCGCCGAGGAATTCTTGGCCTCGATATAGGGCACGGTGTGCGCACCGCATTTGTCGCCGATCAGCAGCGAATCGCAGGCGGTGAAGTTGCGCGCGCCGGTCGCCTTACGATGTGCCGTGACCAGACCGCGATAGGTGTTCTGCGAGCGGCCGGCCGCGATGCCCTTGGAAATGATCCGGCTCGTCGTGTTCTTGCCGAGATGGATCATCTTGGTGCCGCTATCGACCTGCTGATACCCGTTCGAGATCGCGATCGAATAGAACTCGCCACGCGAATTGTCGCCGCGCAGGATGCAGCTCGGATATTTCCAGGTGATCGCGGATCCCGTCTCGACCTGGGTCCAGGAGATCTTGGAATTGTTGCCACGGCAGTCGCCACGCTTGGTGACGAAATTGTAGATGCCGCCCTTGCCTTCCGAATTGCCCGGATACCAGTTCTGCACCGTCGAGTACTTGATCTCGGCATCGTCATGCGTGACCAGTTCGACCACGGCCGCGTGCAGCTGGTTCTCGTCGCGCTGCGGCGCCGTGCAGCCTTCGAGGTAGGACACGTAGGCGCCCTTGTCGGCGATGATCAAGGTACGCTCGAACTGGCCGGTGTTGCGCTCGTTGATGCGGAAATAGGTCGACAGCTCCATCGGGCAGCGCACGCCCGGCGGCACGTAGACGAACGAGCCGTCGGAGAACACCGCGGAGTTCAGCGTCGCGTAGAAATTGTCGGAGGTCGGCACCACGCTGCCGAGATATTTCTGCACCAGTTCGGGATGCTCGCGGATGGCTTCCGAGATCGGCATGAAGATCACGCCGGCCTTCTTCAGCTCCTCCTTGAACGTGGTCGCCACCGAGACCGAGTCGAACACGGCATCGACCGCGATCTTGCGCGTCTCAGGACTGCCGGCACCAGGAACCGGCTCGACGCCTTCGAGCAGCGCGACCTCGCGCAGGGGAATGCCCAGCTTCTCATAGGTCTTGAGGATCTCCGGATCGATCTCGTCGATCGAGGAGAGCTGCTTCTTCGGCTTCGGCGCCGAGTAGTAGTACAGATCCTGGAAATCGATCTTGGGATAGTCGACGCGCGCCCAGGTCGGCTCCTGCATGGTCAGCCAGCGACGATAGGCCTCCATGCGCCATTCGAGCATCCAGGCGGGCTCGTTCTTCTTGCCCGAGATGTAGCGGATCGTGTCTTCGGAAAGCCCCTTCGGAGCCTTCTCGGATTCGATGACGGTCTCGAACCCATAACGATATTGGTCGACGTCGATCCGCCTGACGCGGTCGACCGTCTCTTGTACGGCTGGCATTCAATCCTCCGCTCGCGGTTTCAAGGACCGCGGTGGACACTTCTGGAACCGTCTTACGACGTTTCGGCGACGAAATCACGCCCTTAGAATCGCTCAAGCGCTGTTTCGTC
>JBARNF010001030.1:0-13404 GCA_049802835.1 Bradyrhizobium sp. | reverse complement strand
ATGCCGGACACACGTGCCGTCTCGCCCGAGGCGGCATGGACCGTCGCGCCGTCATCGAGATGGCCGGACAACAGCCGCGTCAGCGACAGCTTGCCGCCGTGCTGCAGATGCACCGTCTTGAACACGTAGCCGAGCGCCTCCTTCATCTCCTTCACGCCCAGCCGCTTCGCCGTCTCGGCCACCCCCGGCGCCTCGTGGCGCAGCGCCTTCATGAGTCTCAGCACGCCATTCTCGCGCAGTGCCGAGCCGAGCAGCACCGGGCAGATCAGGCCGTCGCGCAACTCTTGCGCGAGATCGTCGAATACGGCATCGCGCGGCGGCGGGATGTCGTCCAGCAACTGCTCCATCAGCGCGTCGTCGTGATCGGCGAGCTTCTCCAGCATCGAGAAGCGCGCCTCCTTCTCGCGATCCAGGTCGCCGCCTTCGAGCGCGACCACCTCGCTGGCCTTGTGCTCGCGATAAACGAAGGCGCGCTCCAGCGCGAGATCGACGAAGCCTTCGATCAATTCGCCGTTCCAGATCGGGATCTGCCGAAGCACCAGCGGCACGCGCGAGGCCGGCTGCAAGGTCGCGAGCGTGTCGCGGATCCGCGCATTGGCGCGGTCGATCTTGTTGAGGAACAGGAAGCGCGGAATGCGCAGCTCTTCGAGCTCGCGCAGAATGATCTGCAACTGCGGCAGCTTCTTCTCGTCGGCCTCGCAGACCACGATCGCCGCGTCGACCGCCGGCAGCGCGGCACGCATGTCGTGCGCGAATTCGATCGAGCCGGGACAGTCGAGGAAGGTGTAGCTGTCGCCCATGAAGGTCGTGGTCGCCGCCGTCAGCGCGACGCTCATCTTGTGCTGACGGGCCTCAGGGCTGGCGTCGCCGACGCAGGTGCCGGCATCGACGCTGCCGGCGCGCGGGATCGCCCCCGTCCGCGCCAGGATCGCCTCCAACAGAGTGGTTTTACCGCTTTGGAAAGGGCCCACCAGCGCAATGCACCGTGGACCGCGGGGACTTCTCAGGTCTTGTCCCATTCGCCGCCTCCTTCTTCTGGAGCTCGGCCCATGATTGGGTCGGCAAAGCCGAATGCTCTGCCTGACCAGCCGCTTTGGCAAGCGGGAAGGACGCGAAAAACGTTGCTGCGATGCAGCGGCGTTGTCCCCCTTCCCGCACATTTGCGGAAAGAGTGACATTCAAAAGCAGCAAATCTTCACGCCAAAGGGCAGATCAACGACCGGGACGCAGTTCGAGGCTCGCCAATCCCGCCGAGACCGCGAGACCGATCTGGCCCTGCACACTGAGCGGCTGCAGCGCGATCGAGTTGGCCGAGCCGCCGATCAGGACATTGCCGCCGAGGCCGACGCCGACCGAAGCCGAGCCCTGCGCACCGGCGTAGTCGCCGGAGAGATCGCCCGTACCCAGCCGCGCGACCGGCGCATAGACCACCCAGGCCAGCAGCGATTCCTGCGTGATGCCCAGATCGACGCCCACCTTGCGGATGGTCGCGACATAGCGGTCCTCAGGCAGTCCGTCGGCGCGCAGCACGCAGCCGAGATGGGTGACCGAGCCGACGATGAACCCGATGCTGGCGCCGCCGCGGCATTCGAGGACACCGACCCGCACGCGATCTTGCGCCTGGGCGGCGCCGGCGATGCAGAGGACCACAGCAGCGAGCCCGGCGAGGATGGTCGAGCGCATGAATAAACTCCGGCTGACATGAAAGAGGTGATGCGGGCCCCGCCGATCGGCAGCATGATCACGGGCGATCACATCTATGGCACAAGGCGCATAGCTGCACCAGATTCGTCGCGCATTCATCGTGCACGGTTCAATCACGTGCTCGAACGCAACGGCGGATGCGAGGCGTTCGCCTGGACGAGACGATTACACGCGTGGCGGGATCGCCCAGCGATAGTACTCAGCGATAGTACCTGGAGAAGTACGATGATGACCGGCTCGGGCTCGGGTGGATCGGCAGCAGCGGCACCAGCTCGACCTCAGTGATTCCAGCGGCCAGGTTCAAGCCGGTCTGGCCCTGAAAGCTGATCGGCTGCAAGGCGGCCGAACGGTCGGAGCCGCGAACCAGGAAGCTGCCGCCGAAGCCGAACAAGGCGGCGGCGTTGGCGGCCAATCCGCCATACCGCCCGCGCAGCTCGCTGCGACCGAAATCGTTAACCGGGGCGTTGACCGCCCACGCCATCCTGGTCTCATCCGTCAGTCCGAGATCGAGGCCATAGCGGCGGACCTTGGCGACATAGCGCTCCGGCTCGCGACCCTGGCTGCGAAACACGCAGCGCAGGCGGGCTTGCGACATCACCAGCTTGCCGGAAGTCCTGCGCCCCTCGCATTCGAGCACGCCGGCGCGCATCGGCCGGCCCTGATGGGCCTGTGCGAGCGGCGCGATCATCACCATCAACGCGATCGACAGCAGGAGCAGCCGCATCGAACTCCAATCCTACGCCACTGAACTTACCGCCGGACACAAGAAAAGCGCCATGTTCAAAACATGGCGCTTTTCTGGGCGGAACTTGGCTGCCGGAGATTCAGAGATCGCTGTTGCCGGATTACCTCAGATTGCCGCAGAAGCGCTGAATGCGCTTGCAGGCGTCTTCCAGGTCGGAGGTCTTGGTCGCGTAGGAGATCCGGAACGCCGGGCCGAGCCCGAAGGCCGAGCCGTGCACCACCGCGACGCCTTCCGTCTCCAGGAGCTCGGTAACGAAGGTCTCGTCGTCACCGATCACCTTGCCCGACGGCGCGGTCTTGCCGATCGTGCCGGCGCAGGACGGGTAGACGTAGAACGCGCCTTCCGGCCGCGGGCATTCGATGCCATTGGCCTGGTTCAGCATCGACACCACGAGGTCGCGGCGCTCCTTGAACACCTTGTTGTTCGCCGGGATGAAATCCTGCGGACCATTCAACGCTTCCACCGCGGCCCATTGCGCGATCGAGCACGGGTTCGAGGTCGACTGCGACTGGATCGTCGCCATCGCCTTGATCAGGCTCGCCGGGCCGCCGGCGTAGCCGATGCGCCAGCCGGTCATGCAATAGGCTTTGGAGACGCCGTTCACGGTCAGCGTGCGGTCATACAGCGACGGCTCGACCTGCGCGGGCGTGGTGAACACGAAGTCGTCATAGACCAGGTGCTCGTACATGTCGTCGGTCATGATCCAGACATGCGGATGCTTGACCAGCACGTCGGTCAGTGCCTTCAGCTCGGCCTTGGTGTAGGCGGCGCCGGTCGGGTTCGACGGCGAGCACAGGATCAGCCACTTGGTCTTCGGCGTGATCGCCTTCTCGAGCGCTGCCGGCTGCAGCTTGAAGCCATGAGCAGCGGTGCAGACCACCGGCACCGGCTCGCCGCCGGCAAGCGCCACCATCTCCGGATAGCTGACCCAGTACGGCGCCGGAATGATCACCTGGTCACCAGGATTGATGGTCGCCATCAGCGCATTGTACAGCACCTGCTTGCCACCGACGCCGACGATCACCTGGTTCGGCTTGTAGGTCAGGCCGTTCTCGCGCTGGAACTTGCCGATGATGGCTTCCTTGAGCTCAGGGATGCCATCGACAGCCGTGTACTTGGTCTTGCCGGCCCGGATCGCCTGGATCGCGGCCTCCTTGATGTTTTCGGGCGTGTCGAAATCCGGCTCGCCTGCGCCGAGGCCGATGACGTTGCGGCCAGCCGCTTTGAGCACGCGCGCTTTATCCGTAACCGCGATGGTGGCGGACGGCTTCACACGGTCGAGCGCAGCGGCGAGAAAAGGCATCATCAGCTCCTATGCAGGCGTCGTGGATCACTGTTCGGCCACGGCCAGTCATGTCAGGGATACGCCCGCTTGTAAGGCCCGCAGCGCGGCATCGCAAGAAGCTTGGGCACATGGCTCCCAAGACTTTAGGGAACGTTAAAGCCGCCCCGGCTAGGCTGCCCGAACGATCGTTCACATGTTCAGGCCGAAATGACCGAAATCGGGTGCGCTCTGCGATCAGGCGGCTGGCTGACGCCGGCGCGGATCAAATCCTACAGCCGGCTCCTGCTTGCGCTCACGATCGTTGCGATCGCAGGCTGGATCGCGCTGTCGGATGGATTGGTCGACCGCAACGGCAAGCCGATCGGCACCGACTTCTCCAACGTGTATGCGGCAGGCGTGCTGACCCTTCAGGGCAAGTCGGCCGACGCCTACGACCCGCCGCTGCAGCACGCGATGGAAAAGGCCGTGTTCGATGGCCGCGACGTACCGTTCTTCGGCTGGCACTATCCACCGTTCTTCTTCGCCATCGCCGCCATCACGGCCATGCTGCCCTATGCCGGCGGGCTGGCGCTCTGGGTGGTCTCGAGCCTGCTCGCCTATCTGGCTGTCATGCGCGCGATCCTGCCGCGTCCCGAAACTCTCTTGGTCGCGGCGGCCTTTCCTGCCGTCTTCGTCAACATCGGCCACGGCCAGAATGCGTTCTTCACCGCAGGCCTGCTCGGCGGCGCGCTGCTGCTGATGGAACGGAGCAGGCCTTGGGTCGCCGGCATTCTGATCGGGCTTCTCGCCTACAAGCCGCAATTCGGCGTCCTGATCCCGGTCGCGCTGGTCGCGGGTGGCCGCTGGCCGACGATCGCAGCCGCTGCTGCGACGGTGGCAGCACTGGTCGCGATCAGCTTCGCCGCGCTCGGCAGCGAGGTCTGGCATGCCTTCTTCCAGTCAATGACATTCACCCAGACGGTGGTGCTCGAGCAAGGCGGCACCGGCTGGGAAAAGATCCAGTCGGCATTCTCCGCTGCGCGCCACTGGGGCGTCGATGTTCGGACCGCCTATGCGGTGCAGACCATGCTGGCGGTGTCGCTCGCGGCAAGCCTCGCCTGGCTCTGGCAGAGCGACACGAGCTTCGATCTCAAGGCCTCGGCGCTGGCGAGTGCGAGCCTGCTGGCGACACCTTACGTCCTCGACTACGACCTCGTGGTGCTGGCGGTCGCGATCATCTTCTTCGTCCGGCATGGCTTGGCCCACGGCTTTCGCGACTATGAGCTCAGCCTGCTCGCGGCCGCCTGGATCGTGCCGCTGCTGTCGCGCAGCGTGGCCGGGCTCACGACCCTCCCGCTCGGCCTGATCGTGCTGATGGCGCTGTTTGCCCTGACCTTGCGCCGCGCGCTGACCGATCGCGCCTCCGAGATCGGAGAACAGGCGCGCATCGCGCGGGCGTGATCTCTATTGTTTGAAGTTGATGGAAAGTTGTTGTTTGAGAGTGCACTGCAGTAGCGCTTTTCGACTTTTTCCATCCGCCGGCTCTTGCGGCTTGCGCTCAACGGCATCATTGTCTGGCCGCATTGCGGGACGATTTGGCGTCCAGATGTACGATGCTTCGAACACGATGATTCCTCGAACTCGAAATGGCCGGATGTATAAGCTCTATTCGATGCAGCGGTCGGGCAACAGCTACAAGGTCCGCCTTGCGCTCGCGCTTTTGAACGCGCCCTATCAGGCGATCGAGGTCGACATCCTTCGCGGTGAGAGCCGCACGCCGGAATTCCTCGCCAAGAATCCGAGCGGCCAAGTGCCGCTGCTGGAGGTCGGCGACGATCGCTACATCGCCGAGTCCAATGCGATCCTCTGGTACGTCGCGGGCGGCACGCCGTTGGTGCCGGAGGCGCGCATCGAGCGCGCCGAAGCGCTGCAATGGATGTTCTTCGAACAGCATGCGCTCGAGCCGAACATCGGGGCGGCGTATTTCTGGCTGCTGCTCGTGAAGGGCGGACGAGACCTGCAGACCCATGCGCTGGAAGACTGGATGGAGCGCGGCTACGGGGCGCTGCAGGTGATGGAAAACCACCTCAAGAACAACGACTACTTCGCTGCCCGACAGCTGACGGTCGCCGACATTGCGCTGTACGGCTACACCCACGTGGCCGACCGCTGCGAGTTCGATCTGTCGACGTTCCCGAAAATCCGCAGCTGGCTGCGCCGGGTCGAGCAGGCGCCCGGTTTCGTGACGATGAACTGGCAGCCGGCGCTGATCGACTCGGCCGGAATCGCCGCCGATTACGATTGACCGCTCACCGTAAGACTACCGCCTCCCTGTAGAGTAGCGGGGAAAATGCACCCTTTGGCGGGAACAAATACCGTAACCGCCACATTTTTGTCGCTTTCAGCGTCCCGCCGCCGCAATCCTGCCCAGCGCGACCTTAGAATTTACCTCTGCGAGTGATTCGCTCGCGGATGTATGGGTAAGGGATTTCGACTTCATGTACCGGTGGCGTCGTGCTTCGGGTTCGAAGTTCAGTTGGGTCCGCGGCCATGCGTCGCCGCAGGAATCGGGACACCGTGAAGGGCGCTTCCGCGCGACCATCAGCGGCTTTCACCACAACGCCACGCTCACCCTCTCACCAAGCCTGACGACCGCCGTGGCCGCAACCATCGCGGCGAGCACGCTCTCGTTGGCTGTGAGCGTCACCATCGTCATGGTGTCGTTCCGGGCCATCATGTCAATACCCGCTTAGCAGGAAGCCCTTTTGACAACCCTTCGCGGATTTCGCGACAACAGGCGATGATTGTCTCGCGCTCCAAATGGCGATGAAATCAACGGTCGTAATCGTTGCCTTGACTCTGGCACTCGCGATCCTGCTGGCCGCGTCACTGCTGCTCCTGATCGAGCGGCGAGGCGAGCTATCGCTCTCGCCGCTGACCGAAGAAGGTCAGTCGATCCATGTCCAATTGATGAGGCCGCCCACCGCCGATGCGGTGCTGCCGGTCCCTGATTGATCGCGGGCGCGGCTGCGCGTATCGAAGGTCCGTCGAATTTCAAACGGACGGCGCAGCCTGCATGCACGAAGCCCCCACTGTGCGCGTCATCGCGCGCGAAGACCATGATCGCTGGCTGCCCCTATGGGACGGCTACAACGCCTTTTACGGCCGTTCGGGGCCGACCGCGCTGCCAGCAGAGATCACAGCCACGACCTGGGCGCGATTCTTCGATGCCCACGAGCCGGTGCATGCCCTGGTCGCCGAGAGCGGCGGAGAGCTGGTTGGCCTTGCGCACTATCTGTTTCATCGCGCGACCACGACGATCGCGCCGCTCTGCTATCTCAACGATCTGTTCACGAGCGAAGCCGCGCGCGGCAAAGGCGTCGGTCGCGCGCTGATCGAGGCGGTCTATGCACAGGCGCGGCAGGCGGGCGCGCCGCGGGTTTACTGGCAGACGCACGAGACCAACACCACGGCACAGGCGCTCTACGACAAGGTCGCCGAACGCTCGGGCTTCATCATCTACCGCAAGACCGTGTGAGCCGCGAGACGCTGTCACGCGGCCGTCACGGCGCGCGCCTACGCTCCATCGAGCGCCTGATCAGACCCCCCGTCACCGGTCACGCGTTTCAGCGGTCCCCGTCAGTCGCCGTCTCTGACCGGGGCCGCATTTTTTTGATTCGACCAGATTGTCTGCGCTGAATTGCTGAGGCACTCTGGCCCGGCACGGACGGTGCAACCTCTCCCCGCTCTTTGCGGGGAGAGGTCGGATTGCGCAGCAATCCGGGTGAGGGGCCGGGCACATGCGGGGCTCAAATCATAGGACCATTCGAATCGCACGGCGGCTCCGCGTGGATCAGACGAATGCGGAGACAGTGCTTTGGAATCGAATTCGTAGTCGACAGATCGACGGTTACAAGTTCGTCCGCCAGCTTCCCCTTGCTGGATACATCTGCGATTTCGTCTGTCGGGAGAAGTGCCTGATCATCGAGGTCGACGGCGGACAGCACAGTGAATCGACGTACGACGCCGTTCGTGATCGTCGTTTGGCAGAGGAAGGCTATCGGGTTCTTCGCTTCTGGAACAACGATGTTCTGGGAAATATCGAGGGCGTACTGGTCGCAATTCAACACGAACTGATGACCGAAGGCCAGCTCGACTGAAACTGTTACCGTCCGTGTGGCGGCCCCTCACCCCAGCCCTCTCCCCGTGAAGAACGGGGAGAGGGAGCGTACCGCCTACGAGGCGGCAGCTCGAATCCAAATCACGACCAACGCCCTACTTCCTCCCGCCCACCGTCTGGCGCACCTCGAAACCCTCGAACTGCGGCGGGCCGAGATAGAGCGGCTTGTTGTCGCCGGCGCCCTTGTGCGCGGCGCGGAAGGCTTCCGACTTGGTCCAGTCTTCGAAGGCGGCTTTCGACGCCCAGATCGTGTGCGAGGCATAGAGCGTGTGGTCCTCGGCCTCGGGTCCTTTGAGCAGATGAAATTCGACGAAGCCCGGCACCTTGTCGAGATGGCTGTCGCGCGACAGCCAGACTTGCTCGAAGGCGGCCTCCGAACCCTTGGCAATCCGAAAACGATTCATGGCGATGAACATGCTGATCTCCTGAGGTGTACTTGCCGCTGTCCCCAGGGATAGCAGACTTCGCGCCGCGATGCGCCTGCGGTGATCGTCGCCCATGCGACGATGTCTTGAGCAACCGACGGCAGCGATGATCCGCGAGGATGCCAGCCGGCGCTACGCGACGAGCCCCTTGATCGGCTTCACGGCCGCGCTCTCCGGAAATACGTTGTCGGCCAGAGCGCGCTCGCTCAGCCCGAGATGATCGGCGAGGACGCCCTTGAACACCGCGCGCAGATCCGTCGTCGGCGCGAGGTCGCGTCCCTGATAGAGGCTCGCGAGTTTCAACCCCGGCCAATCGGCAATCACCCGTCCGCCTTTGATCGCGCCGCCGGCCAGCAGCGCGATGGTGCCGGTGCCGTGATCGGTGCCCTGCGTGCCGTTGATCCTCGCCGTACGGCCGAATTCGGTTGCAACGACGACCACCGTATCGCGCCAGCGCGCACCGAGCCCGCTCTCGAACTCGGCGAGCGCGCCGTCGAGACCCGACAGCAGCTGCGCCAGTCGCCCGACCGCGCCGCCTTCGTTGGCGTGCGTGTCCCAGCCGTCAAACGCCAGCGCCGCGACGCGCGGGCCGTCATCGGCCACCATCAGTTTCGCCGCGCCGCGCGCCACCTGGCGCATCGCCGTGATCTGGTTGCCGCCCGGCTTCGGCTTCATGTCGTCGCCGAAGGCAACTTTCTCCAGCTTCAGTCCCTGCGACAACGCCGCGGCGAGCGTGGGATCACGATGCGCATAGAGATCGACCAGCCGCATCGCGGTGTCGTCGTCGGCCTGCGGCAAGGTCACCGGCGCCCAGCCGACAGTGGGCGCGGCGCCGCGCAGCACCAGCGGTGCCGTCGGCCCAACCGCGAGCGCGCCTGCCACGCGGTCTCCGCGCGGCAGCGCTTCCAGCGCACGGTTGAGCCACCCCGATTGCACGCGTCCCGGACCGGCAAAGCCGCTTTCCAGCACGTCCTGGCCGTCAAAATGCGAGCGCTCGCGATAGGGCGTCGCGACAGCGTGAACGACCGCGGCCTGCTTGTCGCGATACATGCGGGCGAATTCCGGCATCGACGGATGCAGCGCAAAGAAGGAATCGAGCGGCAGCGCCGGATGCGGCCCATCGGCCGTGAGCGCGATCGCGCCATGCAGTCCCACATAGTCGGGATCGCCGATCGGCGCGACGGTGGCGAGCCCGTCGAGCGCGCCGCGCAGGATCACCACGATCAGCCGCGGGTCGCGCTGGTCGGCGGCGCGGGCGAATTTCGGCAGATAAGCCCATGCGGCGAAGGAGACGCCCGACAGCATCAGTTGCCGCCGCGAGGTCAACAGCGAGGTCGTGATGCGCTCCATCGTCATCTCCTCTGAAATTCCGGCGACATCAGCAGCAGCGCCAGCGCCTGCTGGCGCGATTCTGCGCGCTCGATCGTGCGCCGCGTCTCCGTCGAGGTCGCATCACCCGCGACAAGATCGAGCAGGTCTCGGGGATCGAGATTGTTGCCGAGACGCGCAGCGAGTTGCGCCGAGATGTCCAGCCGCAGCTTCATGCCTTCGGGCGCCGCCCACATCGCATTGGTGTCGGCAAATCCGTTCGGTCCCGCCGGCGCCCATAGCGGCTGGCCGAGCGTGTTGAGCGAATTGAGATAGACCCCGGGATCCTCCGGCACGCGCGCCAGCAGCCGGCCGCCTGCGACCAGGAACTCATAAGGCGAGCGGATCTTGGTCAGCGGCGCCGACCAGGCCTCATCGGAGTCCAGCAGCGCCAGCGTCACCGCCTTGAGGTCGCCGTCGCTCTTCTTGAATGTCGCTTCGAGCCGGCCGACCAGCGCAGGTGGCGGATCATCGGCGACGAAATGGCGCACGAACTTGGTGGCGATGAACTTCGCCGTCGAGGGGTGCCGCGCGATGTCGGCGAGCGCCGCCTCGCCCTGCCCGAGGCCATCATCCTGATAGACCTTGCCGAGCAAGGTCTGCGGCCCCGGCTGATGCGCATTGGCGTTGAACACGAAGCTGCCGGGCGCGCCGTTCCGGCCGTTGCGGCCGGCAAAACTCCAGCCGGTGATGATGCGCGCCAGAGACGTCACGTCTTCCTGGGTGTAGCCGCCGCCGACGCCGAGCGTATGCAGCTCCATGATCTCGCGCGCGAGGTTCTCGTTGAGGCCGCGCTTGCGATTCTGGCCGGCGCGCGAGTCCGGTCCGAGCGATTCCTGATTATCGAGAAAGAACAGCATCGCCGGATGCTGCTCGACCGCCTTCAGCATGTCGGCGAAACGCCCGAACACATGCGGCCGGATCGCCTCGCGCTCGAAGGAGCCGGCCCACATCCGCGCCAGCTCGCCCTTGCCAGCGGAAATGCAGAAATGGTTCGACCAGAACGCGACGAGCCGCTCGGTGAAGCCGCAATCGGCGAGCACCGCGCGCTGCAGCCGCGCCAGCGCCTCGGCACGAAAGGTCTTCTGGACGACGTTGAGCGGCTGCTGCGGTTGAGCCGGCTTGGCGGGCGCCATCTGCATCGCCGGCGCGGGCTCGCCTGCCGCCATGCCAGCGCCGGTCGTCGTCGCCGATGGCGGGAGCGCCGCCGGTTTATCCGCGCCATTCATGGAGAGGCCGCGCGTCTGGCCGGGCTGCTCCGGTGGGGTCGCCTCCGACGCCGACTTCGCCGCGGCTTCGCGCGCCCGCTTGACCTCGTCCTGATAGGCAAACACGGCGTCGGCGAGCGCGGGCGTTCCCTGCAGGCCCGGCACCTCCAGGAGCGCACCGTTGGGCCGTCCGAGCTCGGCCTTGACGAAACCGCGTGGATCCGACGCGGCATTGACCAGATCGCCCGAGGCGCCGCCGCGCGCGCCGAAGCCGAAGCGGTTCAAGGCTACGAGGGCTGCCAGGGGATCACGGGCCATGCCACGTCCTCACCAATTCCATTCGCCCCGATCAGCGCACCGACGTCGTCGGCCGGTGCTGCGGCGGTCCGGCTCGCGCTGGCGCCGAGTGTTGCTGCGCACTATACTTGCGCCGGCAGATGAACCGGACATGAAAAGGACTGGCCGGACGTGGCTCCGAACGTGACAAATCGTTTAGCAGATGTTCCCGCGCGAAAACTATCCTGTGAGTCATGTGGGACGGAATTCACCTGCGATCCCGGCGGGGCCTGCTGGTGCTTCGAGGAGGCCGTGCGCGTGCCGTTGCCAACGGCCGGGCAGAGCCGGTTCAAGGATTGCCTGTGCGCCACCTGCCTGGCGAGACTGGCCCGCGAGTCGGAGCCGGGTTCATGACGCGCTGGCACGTTGCGGCCGTTCTGCTGGACATGGATGGCACCCTGCTCGACACCGAGACGGTCTATCTCGAAGCCGCGATCGCAGCGCTGAATGCACTCGGCTACACCGACGGCGTGACCGAGCTCTGTCACGCCATGATCGGAATTCCCGGACCTGACAACGAGCGGACGTTGCGCAACCATTTCGGTGACAACTTTCCGCTCGAGGAGGTCAACCGCCTGTTCGCCGTCAAAGCCGCCGAGATCCTGCACGCGGGGATGCCGCTGAAACGCGGCGTCATCGACCTGCTCGATGCGATCGATGCGGCAGGCCTGCCCAAGGCGATCGTCACCTCGTCCTCGCGCAGCACGGCAACGGAGCATCTTCGCCTGGCCCGCATCGACCACCGCTTCGATGCGGTCCTCACGCGCGACGACGTGAGTCGCGCCAAGCCGCATCCCGATCTCTATCTGCTCGCGGCCAGCCGCCTGGGGACCACGGCGAACGCCTGCGTCGCGATCGAGGACTCCAACCCCGGCGTCGCCTCTGCACATGCCGCCGGCGCGATCACGCTGATGGTGCCGGACATCGTGCCGCCGACCGAGCAGTCGCGCGCCAAGTGCGCGGCCGTGCTGCCCGATCTCGATGCCGTGCGCGAGATGCTGGGGATGCGCCTGCAGCCGGTGCTGCCGACGTGAAGCCCGCCTAGTTCTTTCGACGCGACGCCACAGACCTCGTACGCCGCGGCAGCGCGGCGGCCACCAGCGCCCGCGCGGCGTCGCCTGCGGTTTCCATGTAGCTGGCATCACGATGCAGCAGCACGACGGCGAACGAGCCGTCGAGCAGCAGCAGCATCTGCCGCGCGAGCGCCCCTGCGCCGACGATCCCTCCGCCTTCGAATATCGCCCGCATCCAGGCTTCGAACTTCTTCTTGTGCGCGGCGCCGATCCTGATCGCGGGATGGCCGGGCAGATTGGCGAGCTCGGCCGTGGTGCGCAGGAAACCGCAGCCGCGCCATTTCGGATGCCGCGCGGCGCGCGCCAGCTGCCGGAAGATCGCCGCGATCTTGTCCGGCAGGGCTCCCTCGGTCTCGTCGAACCAGCGCTTGAACAGCTCCAGGTTGGGCTGGTCGCGCGCCGCGAGGTAGGCCGCAACCAGATCGTCCTTGCTGCGGAAATGATAGTACAGCGTCTTCTTGGTGATCCCGGCCTTCTCCGCCACCGCATCGACGCTGACGGCGCGGATGCCCTCGGCATAGAACAGCTTGCTCGCGGCGGCGGCGATGCGCGCGCGGGTCGGATCGGAGGAACGGGCCATGGCAGCGCTCGGTTTGGTATACTGACCAGTGAATATACCTAGCTTGGCGACCCGCCTAGTCTTCGCGTGCTTCGACTGCCAGCCCGCGAGGAGCCGCCATGACCGATCCCGTTCTGCTCGACATCTCCGACCGCCTCGCCTTGCTCACGCTCAGCCGGCCGGAGCGGCTGAACGCACTCAGCTATGCCCTGATCGATGCGCTGATGGCCGCGCTCGATCGCATCGAGACGGATCCCGGCATCAGGGCCGTGATCCTGACCGGCGCCGGGGAGCGCGCGTTCTCGGCCGGCGCTGACATCGACGAGTTCACCGAAAGCATCCGCCACGGCCGCGCCACCGCGCTGCGCGACTTCGTCCGCCGCGGCCAGGCGATGACGGCACGGCTGGAAGCGTTCAGGAAGCCGGTCATCGCCGCCGTCAACGGGCTCGCCTTCGGCGGCGGTTGCGAGATCACCGAGGCCGTGCATCTGGCGGTGGCGAGCGAGCGCGCCAGCTTCGCCAAGCCCGAGATCCGGCTCGGC
>JBARNF010001029.1:0-5743 GCA_049802835.1 Bradyrhizobium sp. | reverse complement strand
CCAGCGAATAGGCCGTCTGTGTACCATTGGCGTTCGTGACCATCACGAAGAACTGGCTGAAGTCCGCGTCTCCAGCATCGAGCGCGCCGTCGTGATTCGTATCGAACACGTCAAGCAGCGCCTGCATGTCCGACTTGGCGCCCGGATCCCACTTGGTAAAGATGATCTGATTGGCTTGCGTGAGCTGCCCTTGTCCGCTCGTATCGACGAACAGAACCCCGTTCCCCACACCGGCCCACGCGGTCAGGTTCTTGTAGCCGTCACCGGTCATGTCCCGATAGGTGTTCGACGACGACAACTTCGCGATGTTTATTCCCTTGCCGGCAAGGTCAAGGACGACCGGGGCAAAGCCAAAGTCGCCGCCACCGTCGCCGCCCCAGTCACCACCACCCCAGTCGCCGCCCCCACCATCAGAGCCCGCCCAATCGTAGCCGCCACCCGATCCACTTCCAGCATCGCCATAGCCATTTCCATTCGACGGGACGTCGCCGTAGTCATTACCAAAATAGGCGTTGTAATCATTGTTGCTGCCGTATGAGTTGAACGGGGCCGTCCCCGTCGAAAACACGCTTCCGTCGTTCGGGCCGCTAACACTATAGGAATCGAGGCCGAAAGCCGGTGTTGCTGTATTGGTCCACCAATTGCCTATGCCGTTGCCGTCACCGGTTGTTACCCCCCAGGTGCCAGTTGCGCCCGCTCCACCAAACGTCCCGCCCCCGCCGGCAACACCGTCGCCACCATTCGAGGCCCCATCGGCGCCAGCCCCGAAGCCATTAGATCCGAGGCCATAATCGTTGAACGGGGCCGCTCCTGTGTCGAAGACAGAATGCGTATCCAGATATTGTCGAGCTATGTCGAGCAACGTGCCAGGCGCAGTACCATCTCCCATCTGGGTGGGATTGCTGCCCGCCGTTTGTAGTCCCGCAGATGAAAGACCATAATCGTTAAATGGAGCCACGCCATCGTTGATGGCAGACGCCATGTACTCCCGAGCTATATCCAGCATTGTTCCAACGCTGGTACCTTCTCCCAGCTTAGCTGGTGTGGATCCTGCAGTCTGGATACCGGCAGCGGACAACCCGTAATCATTGAAGGCTTTCGCGCCTGGAGAAAGAGGCGGCGCAATAGTTCCCGTCTTCCAAGTCCACCCCCATGACACAGTGGCTGAGATCGAGGAAGTAAGACCACCGACTACGCCGATAAGTTGCGGATTCCATGGATAGCCGGAATAAACGATTCCAGCCTGTGCGCCCGATTGAACAGTTGCGGTGCCACCAGGACCCAAGAAGGCATCAAGCCCCAGGCCCGGCCGCAGTACAATCGTTTGAACTCCGACCTCATATGGAGTTGCCACTCCAAACCCCACCGGTCCCGACAGAGAAGCAATGCCGTCAATCTCGCCGTCTGGAAGGACCGCCACCCCACCAAAGTATTGACCGCCGGCAGTTATCCCAAATGTATCGACGCCGTCAGTACTGAATCCGAGCGAATAACCGAAAACAACGACGTTATTGCCCATTTGAGAGCCTCATCATTAGAGAACCGAGAGCGATTAGGAAGATAATCCAAACAACGAATCCGAGAACGAACCTACGCCGCCAATCGCGAACCGAGGCTACAAGTAGACGCACGTCTTCGGGAAGCGCCTCAATCGCTCTTTGACTGCTACGAAGCCCAGGCATTTGCACGTAGATGGAAAACCAAAAGAATCCATGACTACGTACTCGTTCGCCCGCGATCTTGTAGATTCGGTATATCTTCCAATGCATGACCAATGGAAAGAGCCCGACAAGAACGCTGTAACTCGCGATAAACACGATTTTGTGGACAGCCTCAAACATCTCTGTTCCGCTGGGCCAAGCCTAGGCCGACATTGGCTACTACATCGCTAGTGGATGGGCTGCATTTAGACTGGATCATAGCTGCCCTACTTTCGTTCTAAGGCGGATGCGATCGAACGCTCTTTGAAGCTATGGTCATCTTTCTCTCAGGCTTTCTTGCTTGTATCTCAGCAACGGCGACATCGCATATTCGATGATCCGTCTCGTCCCCGTCTTGATCTCCACCGTCACTGCCATGCCCGGCGCCAGGGCGACCATCTTGTCCTCGACCTGCATCTGCTTCTCGTCCAGCGACACGCGTGCCGAATAGATGAACTCCTGCCCGGCCGGCTCGCTGGTTTCAGCCAGCGCACCACCGGCCTTGCCGCCGCTCTGCTTGTCAGCCGGCTTCTCGCGGACGATCGAATCCTGCGAGACGCTCAGCACCTTGCCGTGGACGAGGCCGTAGCGGGTGAAGTTGAACGTATCGATCTTGATCTCTGCTGATTGCCCGACATTGACGAAGCCGATGTCGCGGTTGGAGATCATGGCCTCGGCCTCGAGCTGGCTGTCGGCGGGCACGATGAGCATCAGCTGTTGCGCCGGTGTGACGACGCCGCCGACGGTGTGCAGCGCGAGCTGCTGCACGGTGCCGTCGATCGGGGCGCGCAGCACCTGCTCGGCGATCTTGCGGTCGGCCTTGACGAGATCCTGGGTCAGTTCGTCGGCCTTCTTCTCGGCATCGGTGAGATCCGACAGCACCTGGCGCTCGAAGCCGGAGCGGGTCTGCGCCAGCTGCTGCTCCAGCGAAAGCCGCGCGGCCTCGATCTCGACCAGCCGCCTTGTCTGCACGATGCGCTCGCTCTGCTGATCGATCAGCCGCGACTGCGCGTCGATGAAGGCGATCTGGTTGCCGTACTGGATCTCCTTGGCGTTGCGGCGGATGTCGGCGGTCTCCTGCAGGAACGGCAGGGTGGCATCGATCTTGGCGATCGCGGCCTCGATCGACTGCGCCTCGGCGCGCTTCTGCGCGATCTGCTGCAGATTGGAGGCGAGCTTCGACTGCTGCTCGGCGGCCTGAGCCTGCAGCGCGGCGCGGGTGCGCGCCATATCGGTCGGCGCTGCACCTTCGGGCACGATGAGCGGTCGAAGATCGGCTAGATCGCCGAAGCTGGCGCGGAGCACGCTGAGCCTGGCAATATCGAGCTTCGCCTGCATCAGGCCCTGGGCGACGCGGCGGCGCTCGGCTGAGGTCACCGTGTGGTCGAGCTCGACCAGCAGGTCGCCGCTACGGACCTTGTCGCCGTCCTGGACATGGATGGCGGCGACGACGCCGGCCTCCAGCGGCTGGATCGTCTTGGTGCGACCGGTCGGCACGATCTTGCCTTGCGCCGAGGCAATGATGTCGACGTGACCGACGATCGACCAGCCGATCGCGATCACGAAGAACAGCATGATGGTGGCGGCAACAGCGCGGCCCACGGGCGAGGCCGGGGTCTCCACGATCTCGAGCGCTGCGGGCAGGAACTCGCGCGCATCGTTGCGGCGGCCCCGTCGCGCGTCGAGCGAGATCGGCGCGTTGTCCTGGCACTTCGCCTCAGCCAACGACATGGAGCCCCGCCTGGATCTGGTGCAAGCTGGCATAGCGCCCGGCGCGCTTGATCAGCTCGTCATGGGTGCCGTCCTCGACGAGACGGCCATTCTCGATGGTGAGGATGCGGTCGGCATTGCGCACCGCCGACAGCCGGTGCGCGATGATGAATACGGTGCGCCCGGCGCAGATCTTGCGCATGTTGCGCTGGACGATGTTCTCGCTCTCATAGTCGAGCGCCGAGGTCGCCTCGTCGAAGATCAGAATGCGCGGATTGGTGACCAGCGCACGCGCGATCGCGATACGCTGGCGCTGGCCGCCGGAGAGACTCGCGCCGCGCTCGCCGACCATGGTGTCATAGCCGTCGGGCAGGCCGAGGATGAACTCATGGGCGCCGGCGAGCTCGGCCGCGTTGATCACCCGCTCCATCGCCATGCCGGGATCGGCCAGCGCGATGTTGTCGCGGATCGAGCGGTTGAACAGCACGTTTTCCTGCAGCACTGCGCCGATCTGCCGCCGCAGCCAGGTGACGTCGGCCACCGTGAGATCGACGCCGTCGATCAGGATGCGGCCGCCCTCGGGCACGTAGAGCCGCTGGATCAGCTTGGTCAGGGTCGACTTGCCGGACCCGGAGGGACCGACGATGCCGACCACCTGGCCGACCGGCACCTTCAGGCTGACATCGTGCAGCGCCAAGGGCCCGTCGACGCGGTAGCGAAAATGGACGTGATCGAACACCACCTCGCCGCGCACCGGCGGCAGCGCCGCGCGGCCGGGATTGAACGCCGGCTCCGGCGTGGTGTTGAGGATGTCGCCGAGCCGGGCCACCGACAGCCGCGCCTGGTGGAAGTCCTGCCACAGCTGCGCCAGCCGCAGCACCGGCTGCGCCACCCGCCCGGCCAGCATGTTGAACGCGATCAGCTCCCCGACGCTCAAACCGCCTTCGATCACCAGATGCGCCCCGAAATACAGCGTCAGCGCGGTGACGATCTTGCTGATGAACTGCACCGACTGGCTGGCCCAATTGCCGAGTGACACCACGTCGAAGCTGGCGCCGACATAGCCGGCGAGTTGCTCCTCCCAGCGCCGCTGCATCTGCGGCTCGATCGCCATCGCCTTCAAGGTCTGGATCGCGGTGACGGTCTCGACCAGGAAGGCCTGATTCTCAGCGCCGCGGTCGAACTTGACGTCGAGCCGCTTCTTGAAGATCGGCGTCACGCCGGCCGACAGCGCGATGTAGAACGGGAACGAGCCGACCACGATCCAGGAGAGGAAAGGCGAGTAGTAGAACATCACCCCTAAGAAAACGAAGGTGAAGGCGAGGTCGATGACCAGGGTCAGCGCCGAGCTGGTGATGAAGTTCCTGACGTTCTCGAGCTCGCGCACCCGCGCCACCGAATCACCGGCACGCCGCGCCTCGAAATAGGCGATCGGCAGCGCGATCAGATGGCGGAACAGCCGCGCGCCGAGCTCGACGTCGATGCGATTGGTGGTGTGGGAGAAGACGTAGGTCCGAAGGCCGCCGAGCACGGTCTCGAAGATGGTGACGGTGATGAGCCCGAACACCAGCACGTCGAGCGTGGTGTAGCCGCGATGAGTCAGCACCTTGTCGGTGACGACCTGGAAGAACAGCGGCGTCACGAGGCCGAACAGTTGCAGGAAGAAGGAGGCCAGCAGCACCTCGCCGAGCAGCCGGCGATATTTGTGCATCGCCTGCAGGAACCAGGTGATGTCAAAGCGCCGCGCCAGATCCGTGAGCGAGGCGCGGCGCGCCATCAGCACCACCGTGCCGGTCCAGTTGGCTTCGAACTCCGCGCGCTTGAGGCTCTGCGGCCGATTAACCAGGGGATCCTGGATAAGCGCCGCCTGGGCTGTGACCTGCCCCAGGATGACGAACGCGCCATCTGACCGCGCAACGATCGCCGGCAGCGGCAGTTTTGCAAGCCCGCCCCACGTCTGCCTGACCGCACGCGCCTTGAGCTTCAGCTGCCTGGCGCAGAGAAGCATCTCGGTGACGCCGACCGGCTCCCCCGCAAGCTGATGTGCAATCTGCGCTGGATCAATAGCGACCTGATGGAACCGCAGCAGCAATGCCAGGCAGTCGAGCCCCGTATCCCTCTGCCTCGCGTCCATTGCCTCGCACTACCTTTAGTGGTGCGACAATACGAAGCACATCGCCTCCTTAACTGACAATATTCAAGGCAGCTTACGTTCCGTAATTTTACGGGTGTTTCAATTCAGCAACAAACTTGCGTGTCCGTGATTGCAACAGCTTTCGAATATATCCGAACGCGCGTACGAGCACTCGGGCTTCAACGCTCGCCCCCTTCGA
>JBARNF010001028.1:0-1887 GCA_049802835.1 Bradyrhizobium sp. | reverse complement strand
ATGGCAGGCCGATCAGTCCGACGCGCTCCGTATTCCAGTAGGTGCCGGTCGAGGTCGGCGCGGTCTCGGTCGAGCCCCAGCCGGTGTAGAACACGATGCGCTCGCCGGTCGTCTTCACCGCGAGCGCTTGCATCCGCTCATAGAGGTCGTCCGGCAGCCGCGCGCCGCCATAGGCCATGATGCCGAGATCCTTGAAGAAGGAGCGGCACAGCGCGTCGTCCTTCTCCATCGCGGCCGCCAGCGCAGCATAACCTGCGGGAACATTCGCGTAGTAGGTCGGCGACACCTCGCGCAGATTGCGGACGGTCTCGTCGAACAGGCCGGGCATCGGCCGGCCATCGTCGATGTAGAGCGTGCCGCCTTCGATCAGCAGCGGATTGAACAGCGCATTGCCGCCCATGGTATGGTTCCACGGCATCCAGTCCAGCACCGTGGAGATCGGCGCCTCGGGTCCGCGCGGACGCGTCTGCATCATCATGGCCGCATTGGCGCACATCATGCGTTGGGTGTTGATGACGGCCTTGGGCATGCCGGTCGAGCCCGACGTGAACAGCAGCTTGCCCACCGTATCCGGCGTGATCCGTGCGATCGAGGTGTCGACAGCGTCGGTCACGGGCGTCGCGGCGAGATCGGCGAAGCTGGTGCTCGCGATGCCCTCGCAGGGTCGCGCAACGTGGATCACGGTGACGCCGTCGAGATCGAGCGCCTTCAGCGCCTTCTCGAAGGCCGGACCGTCCTGCACCATGATGACGGCGGGCTTCACCAGCCCGAACAGATATTTGAGCTTGAGGTGATCATGGCTCATCAACGAATAGGCCGGCGACACCGGCGCGGCCGGCAGCCGCGCCTGCATCGCAGCCAGGGTGAGCAGCGCGTGCTCGATCGAATTGCCGGAGAGGATCGCGACCGGGCGGCCGTCGAGGTTCAGATCGAGCAGTCCCTGGGTCAGCCCGTCCACGGTGCGCTTGGCGTCAGCATAAGACACCTTGCGCCACTGCCGCTCGGGGCCGCTGCGCTGCGCCAGCCAGGTCCGCGTCGGAGCCTCCTTCGCCCATCGGGCGAGCGGCGCAGCCAGATGCGGCTCGTAGGCCTGCAGCGGAATGCGCGACTTGATGACGATGACGCCGTCACCGCGCCGTTCGACGTCGATGTCCCGCGCCAGCCAATTGACCTTGCGGAATGCCGGCTTCTCCAGCACCTTCGCTGTCGTCCCGTCCATATTTGCGTCTCCCGAAATATCGTCCTTTGCGGATCTTGATATCTAGCGGTTGGTATAGACCGGCTTTCGCTTCTGGAGGAAGGCCTCAATGCCTTCCTTGAAATCTTCCGAGCGGCTGCACAGCACCTGATTGCGATCCTCCATCGCGATGACCGATTCGATCGACGCTGCATCGACGCTCATGTTGAGGCATTCCTTCGACAAGCGAAGCCCAACCGGCGAGGCCGTCATCATCGCGTCGATGAACGGCGCTGCCGCGCTCTCGAGCATGTCCTCCTCGACGACCTCCGACACCAGCCCGACCATGAGCGCGCGCTCGGCGCCGATGAAGCGGCCGGTCAGGATCAGCTCGGACGCGACGGATACCCCGACGAGCCGCGGCAAGAAGTAGCTGGTGCCGATGTCGCAGCCGCCTAAGCCCAGCTTGATGAAGGCGCAGTTCATCCGCGCCGAGCGCGTCGCGATGCGGATATCGGACGCGAGCGCCAGCGCGAAGCCGCCGCCGGCGGCCGCGCCCTGCACCAGCGCGAGGATCGGCTGCGGACAACGCCGCATCAGCATCACGATGTCGGCAATGCGGCGCTGCGAATCCAGCGACTCGGTCACGCTGGGCGGCTCATTGGCGCCGCCGCGGCGCTGCATCGCCGCCTTGAGATCGAGCCCAGCAC
>JBARNF010001027.1:0-1867 GCA_049802835.1 Bradyrhizobium sp. | reverse complement strand
GGAGAGGGCGCGCCCGGGCCGGCTGTGGCCGGCTGGCTCAGCGAGCGCTCCAGCTCGGTCAGTTGCCGCTCTGCGGCCGGGCAGTTCGCCGGCGAGGCGCCGGTGCGGCTGCGGCCTTCGGCGATGTAGCCGTTGAAGCTGCGGGTCAGCCGATCGCGTTCGCCGTCGTTGATCGTCGCCTGGCGAATGGCCTCGCGAAATTTGTCGACGATGGTCTGGACGCGGCTCTGCGCGATGTCCGGGCAGGCCGACGCCTGGCCCACGATCGGCCCTACCCGGCCGGCGAGATCCCTGACCGTGTCGGACGCCGCCGCGAATGCGGGCGTGAGGGGAGCGCCGAACAGGCTCCCGATGATCAAGGCGGACCAACGAACCGTCATCGAACTATCCACTTGCTCCGTGAGCTGCTGACCTCATCACTCTGCTATTCGTGGCATTTCGAATTAATGTCGGGTTTCTCTGTCGCGTTTTTATCCGTATTAGCGGCTGCTGACGGCCTGCCGGCGGTATCCTATTCAAGTTCGATGGCCTGGTAGGCGCCGCTCTCGTTCAGCGCGGTGCCCCAGATCTTGTGAGATGCCTGATGTTCGGCGCGTTCGAAGCCGAGCTGAGCGCCGAGTCCGAGATCGACGTTGCGCATCGTCTCGAGCGTGTCGACCAGCTGCTCGGTATCGAAACCGGGGCCGGCGCGCTTCAATCCCTCGATCAGGACGCTGGCCGATATATAGCCTTCCAGCGAGGTATAATCGGCCGGCTCGCCGGGGAAGTACTTGGCAAGCGCGTTCTTGTACTCCAGCACCAGGCTCGAATAGCCGGCGACGCCGGGGACGGTCTGCGTGACGATGACGCCGTCGGCGTAGCGCGGACCAAGCAGCATCAATTCGCTGGCGAGCGCGGAGCCGCCGACCGCGGAGATGTTGGCGAAGATCGCACCCGGGAAGACATCGTGCGCCTTCTCGATGAACTTGGCGGCGGCGCGGGTCGTCGCCAGCATGACCACGGCGCGGACCGGCGTCTTCAGCAGCTTCAGCTGGTTGATAGCGTCGTCCACATCCACCGTGTTGCGCGGATAGTTGACCCGGGCGATCGCATTGTCATTGGCGCCGAGCGCGCGAAACGCCTTCGCGACACCCGCAAAGCCGGCATCGCCGAACGCGTCGTTCTGCGCGAACACGACGATCTGGCGCGGCTGCAGCTTGCGCAGCCTGACCAGATACCGGACGATCGCGTCGGTTTCCTCGGCATAGCTCGGTCGGTAGTTGAAGACGTAGCGGTCGGGCGGATCGTGGCGCACGACATTAGCGCCGGTGTAGGGCGCAAAGAACAGCGCGCGCCGCTCCAGCGCGTAGGGGATCGCAACCGCGGCGGTTGCCGACCCGAAATTGCAGATGAAGCCGAACACCTGCTCCTTGTCATAGAGCTGCTTCATCGCATCGAGCGTGCGCGCCGGATCATAGCCGTCGTCGGCGGTCACGAGCTTCAGCATGCGGCCGCTGATGCCGCCCGCTTCATTGCTGCGATTGAACGCCGCCTCGACGCCAATCTTCAGCAGCCGCCCGCTCTCCTTCACCGGGCCGCCATAGGGAATGACCATGCCGAACTTGATTTCGCTCTGCGTGACGCCGCGGACGTTGCCCGCGGGCGCCAGGATCTGCGCCGGCGCCGTTGCGGCCTGCGCGCTCGATGGTCCGATCGTCACCACGGGCAGGCTGGATCGCGCCTGTGTCGGCGTAGCGAGCGACTGTTCGAGCTCGCCGAGCTGGCGATCCGCGCCGCGGCAATCCAGCCGACCGCTCGTGACCAGGCCGCGGCCTTCGGCGACATAGCGGTCGAGCAGGCGTGTCAGTTCGTCGCGATCGGCCTCGCT
>JBARNF010001026.1:0-1808 GCA_049802835.1 Bradyrhizobium sp. | reverse complement strand
CGGCGGGCGCGCGTCCGTCGCGCAGGCGCTGGCAGGTGCGCTCATGGCGATCGTCGCCGAAGCAGGCATCGAGCAGCGTCTCGCGCGCCGCGATGTCGGAGGCACGCTCGCTGCGGATCACGAACAGAGCGGCCGTCCGGAGAGGCGCAGTCGGTTGGGAGCGGAAAGTGGTCATGGCACGTCAGTCCCCGGCTCGCGCCGACAGGCATTCAGCCCGCGCGCAAGCACGTCATATCAGGTTGATGATCACGGTTTTTCGCTCCCTCCCCCGCTTGCGGGGGAGGGTCGGGGTGGGGGCAGCCCCACCCGAAGCTTCACGTCGTCTCACCCTCGAATGGGTGACGGAGGAAGCCGGATCAGATGTGATAGGTCTTCAGCGGGGGGATGCCGTTGAAGGCCACCGACGAGTAGGTCGACGTATAGGCCCCGGTCCCCTCGATCAGCACCTTGTCGCCGATCGAGAGCGTCACCGGCAGCGGATACGGCAGCTTCTCGTACATGACGTCGGCCGAATCGCAGGTCGGGCCGGCGAGCACGCACGGGGTCATGTCCGCGCCCTCATGCGGGGTGCGGATGGCGTAGCGGATCGACTCGTCCATCGTCTCGGCGAGGCCGCCGAACTTGCCGATGTCGAGATAGACCCAGCGCAGCTCGTCCTCGTCGCTCTTCTTCGAGATCAGCACCACTTCCGACTCGATGATCCCGGCGTTGCCGACCATGCCGCGGCCCGGCTCGATGATCGTCTCCGGGATCTGGTTGCCGAAATGCTTGCGCAGCGCCCGGAAGATCGAGCGGCCGTACTGCACGACCGGCGGCACGTCCTTGAGGTACTTGGTCGGGAAGCCCCCGCCCATGTTGACCATGGTCAGGTTGATGCCGCGCTCGGCGCAGTCGCGGAACACCGTCGAGGCCATCGCCAGCGCGCGGTCCCACGCCTTCACCTTGCGCTGCTGCGAGCCGACATGGAACGAGATGCCGCACGGCTCCAGGCCCAGCCGCTTGGCCAGGTCCAGCACGTCGACCGCCATCTCCGGATCACAGCCGAACTTGCGTGACAGCGGCCACTCGGCGCCGGCGCAATCGTACAGGATGCGGCAGAACACCTTCGCGCCCGGTGCGGCGCGCGCGATCTTCTCGACCTCGGCGGCGCAGTCGACCGCGAACAGCCGGATGCCGAGCGCATGGGCGCGCGCGATGTCCCGCTCTTTCTTGATGGTGTTGCCATAGGAGATGCGATCCGGCGTCGCGCCGGCCGCCAGCGCCATCTCGATCTCCGCCACCGTTGCGGTGTCGAACGACGAGCCCAGCGAGGCGAGCAGCGACAGCACCTCCGGCGCCGGATTGGCCTTCACCGCGTAGAACACGCGGCTGTCCGGCAGCGCCTTGGCGAAGCTCATGTAGTTGTCGCGCACGATGTCGAGGTCGACGACGAGACAGGGCTCGTGGTCCAGACCTTCCTCGCGGCGGTTGCGCAGGAATTCCCGGATACGTTCGGTCATAGCACCCTCCAAACGGCCCCAGCGACGGAGACCCGTTCAAAATGATCTCGACACGGGTGCCTTGGCGTTGCCGCCCGATGGAAAGGCGACAAAACCTCGAACCCGTAGCCGAATTGTGCTGCCGTGGATTGGTTGGGAATTTCCCGCCCGCACACCTGGCAATGAAGGACAAGCCTTTTCAGTAGCCCGCGCCGGCTTTGGACTGCCGGTAGAGACCAAAAAAGCCCGATCCGTCGTTGCTTTAAGTCGCGTCCCCCGTTGAGAGCGGGGTGCGCCGGTTCGCCTCCGGCTGCCAGTCACGGTTGCAAA
>JBARNF010001025.1:0-1795 GCA_049802835.1 Bradyrhizobium sp. | reverse complement strand
CCGGTGTTCGACGGCGCCAAGGAGGCCGACATCGAGGAGATGCTGAAGCTTGCGGGCCTCGACGCCTCGGGTCAGTCGACCGTCTATGACGGCCGCACCGGTGATGCGTTCGATCGCAAGGTGACGGTCGGCTACATCTACATGCTGAAGCTGCACCATCTGGTCGACGACAAGATCCATGCCCGTTCGATCGGCCCGTACTCGCTGGTCACCCAGCAGCCGCTGGGCGGCAAGGCCCAGTTCGGCGGCCAGCGCTTCGGCGAAATGGAGGTGTGGGCGCTCGAAGCCTACGGCGCGGCCTATACGCTGCAGGAGATGCTGACGGTGAAGTCGGACGACGTCGCCGGCCGCACCAAGGTCTATGAGGCGATCGTGCGCGGCGACGACACGTTCGAGGCCGGTATTCCGGAATCGTTCAACGTGCTGGTCAAGGAAATGCGCTCGCTCGGCCTCAACGTCGACCTGCACAACTCCAAGCTGGGACCGGCGCCGACGTCGGAAGCCGCCGAGTAACCCAAGACATCAGGCCCGGCCGTCACCGACGGCCGGGTGCCGGCGCCTCCCCGCGGGTCAGGGCAGGCGCTCGTTGCGAGAGATTTTCGAATTTGCGGCCGAGCCCCGATCGGCCTGCGAGGAGAATACGATGAACCAAGAAATTATGAATCTCTTCAATCCGACGACGCCGGCTCAGGTCTTCGACCAGATCCGGATCTCGATTGCGTCGCCAGAGAAGATTCTGTCCTGGTCCTACGGCGAAATCAAGAAGCCGGAAACGATCAACTACCGCACCTTCAAGCCCGAGCGCGACGGCCTGTTCTGCGCCCGCATCTTCGGGCCGATCAAGGACTACGAGTGCTTGTGCGGCAAGTACAAGCGGATGAAGTACAAGGGCATCATCTGCGAGAAGTGCTCGGTCGAGGTCACGCTGTCGCGCGTCCGGCGCGAGCGCATGGGCCACATCGAGCTCGCAGCCCCGGTCGCGCACATCTGGTTCCTGAAGTCGCTGCCGTCGCGCATCGGCCTGCTGCTCGACATGACGCTGAAGGATCTCGAGCGGATCCTCTATTTCGAATACTACGTCGTCCTCGAGCCCGGTCTCACCGCGCTGAAGGACCGCCAGCTGCTGTCTGAAGACGAGTATCTGAAGGCGCAGGACGAGTACGGCCAGGACAGCTTCACCGCCATGATCGGCGCCGAGGCTATCCGCGAGCTGCTGCGCGGCCTCGAGCTCGAGAAGCTCGAGCAGACGCTGCGTGCCGACATGCAGGAGACCGACTCCGACATCAAGCACAAGAAGCTCGCCAAGCGCCTGAAGATCGTCGAGGCGTTCCGCCACTCCGGCAACAAGCCGGAATGGATGATCATGACCGTGGTCCCGGTGATCCCGCCGGATCTGCGGCCGCTGGTGCCGCTCGACGGCGGTCGCTTTGCGACCTCCGACCTCAACGACCTCTATCGCCGCGTCATCAACCGCAACAACCGCCTGAAGCGGCTGATGGAGCTGCGGGCGCCCGACATCATCATCCGCAACGAGAAGCGCATGCTGCAGGAGGCCGTCGACGCGCTGTTCGACAACGGCCGCCGCGGTCGCGTCATCACCGGCGCCAACAAGCGACCGCTGAAGTCGCTCGCCGACATGCTGAAGGGCAAGCAGGGCCGCTTCCGCCAGAACCTGCTCGGCAAGCGCGTCGACTATTCCGGCCGTTCGGTGATCGTGGTCGGTCCGGAGCTGCGCTTGCATCAGTGCGGTCTGCCGAAGAAGATGGCGCTGGAGCTGTTCAAGCCGTTCATCTAT
>JBARNF010001024.1:0-2769 GCA_049802835.1 Bradyrhizobium sp. | reverse complement strand
GGCGTAGAGGAGCCGGTAGTAGTCGACAAGAGTTTGCGCCGGCGAGACCAGCGGGCGCTTGAAGAAGACGCGCGTCTCGACCGGCAGCACGGCCAACCCGAAGTCGGTGCGGAAGGCGACCGAACCGGCACGCACTTCCAGATCGGACAAAAGCGTCTGCGTCGTCGCCGCGCCGCGTTCGTTGTTGATCGTGACGAGCCCGCGCGCCTCGCTTGCCGGCGCGAGCGGTGTGCCGAGCAACTGCAGAAACTTGATACGGTTGCGTTCCGGGATCTGGTTGGCGCGATAGAGCAGGTTCTCGGTGAGGAAGGCGAAAAGCTGCACCAGCGTGACGCCCGGATCGCTGTGGTTGAAGTTGGTCCATTCCGGCGTATGGACCGGCACGCGCGCGAGCGCCTCGTCCACCAGTTGCTGGTAGCGGCGATCGTCGATCATGGGCGGCGCGAGCGGCATGATGCTTCGCCTCGATCACGCGGTGCCGAGCGGGACGGAAACGCTGATGCGCTCGCGCCCGCCGGTCGCGACCAACCGGTACGTGATGGTCGCGAGCGCGGCGGACAGCAGCGACGCGTCCGGCACTACATCGACCGCCTCGACGTCGACGCGCCGCTCCCAACGCGCCAGCGCCGTCGTGATGGCGTGCTCGATCTGGGCATGCGTGGCCGCATTGTTGGGCTCGAACAGGAAGCGGCCGAGCCCGGCGCCGAAATCGGGGAGCGCGATACGCTCGTCCGGCTCCGTCTTCAGGATCACGGCGATCGATTCGCGGATATTGTCTTCGCCCTCCGACCACACGAGACGGCCGTCGCCGCCGACGCGGAGCGGAAACGAGAGACTGCGGCCGAATACGCTGCTCATTTCTTTCCCCTCAGGCCCGGCACCGGGAAGCACAGGATGAAGTACGGCAGCCAGCGGAAAATGAAATCGAACAGCGTCACGATGATGATGAGCAGGATCAGCGCGCAGATCGTGATGATCGGAATCGACAGCGAGCAGATCATGCCGATGTTGATTCCGCCGCCGTTGGTGCATGCGCCGCCGTCCCCGACGTCGAGATCCTTGTGCAGCGGCCAGGGCAGGACGGAGCGCACCAGGTCGCCGAGCCCGAGGCTCTTGGCGCGCTGGATCTGGCCGCACAGGACGTCGGAGATGACGAACGCCGTGTTCTTGCTGTGCTTGCGCAAACCCGCGGGCGTGGTGTCCGTCGGCAGCGTGATGCGGATCGGCCGCGCCGGCGCGTCGGAATCGAAGAAGTTGGAGAGCTGGAAGCGCTGCGTCGCCGCCGACAGCACGGGCGGGTGCAGCGGGCCGCAGTCCCGATTGAGATGGACGCACCGCGCCACGAACCATCCCCGGTCGTTCGTCGTGGCGGCCAGCGCATCGCGCAGTTGCAAGGCAAAAGGAAGTGGCGGCGCGTCCGCTTCCGGCGTCGCGTCGAGGGCCCGCGCCGCCAGGGCGGTCAATTTGTCGAGCTCCTCGGCGTCGGGTCGGCCGAGCGTCAGGGCTGGATTCGGAGCGGGCATCGGGTTCGGACCGCGCTGAACTTCGTCCGCCGTCGGCGTGCCCAGAGTACCGACCGCGGTGAAGGGGCCGTCGACCTTCTGCTGACCGTCCAGTCCCGCGAGCAGAAAATGGAAACCGGGCCAATGGCGACCGGCAGCATTGGCGTTGCTTTCGGTGTAGAGCTGGTCCGTCTGCTCAAGCCAGTCGCGTGTCGTTTGTGTGCGGATGGCCTTGAGCGCATCGCGCAGGGACGGCGACGGAGTCTTGATGTCCGGGTCTCCCGCATGCTTGCGCATGCCGTCGACCAGGCCGGCGCTCATCTTGGCGGTTCCGAGCCAGTCGAACAGGCGCTGGCGCGACGGCGACAGCGTGCCGCCGCCGGCCTCGATCGCGGCCCACACGTCGGGCAGGTAGGCCGCGAGGTAGTCGGCGAAGTCGAGCAGGATCAGCCACGACTGCATCTGCCATTGGAGATTCAGTGTGAAGGCGCGCGCGCGCTTGGCGGTGGGCGTTTCGTTGCCGACGTCGGGCGCCTGATCCGTCATCGCCGCGCTTGCGGCGTAGCTGGAACGGATCAGGTTCTTCCACGGCTCGGCTACCTCGAGCTTGAACTGCGTCATGCGCGCCATTTTCGAGTTCGTTGGCGTGGCCGGCGGCGCGGCCTGGAAGGACTGCAATTGCCCCTGGGTGAGGGCGACGACGGTGCGGTCGACGCCGGCGCCGAGGTACTCTTCGCGCCGTCCCACCGGGATGAGTCCGGTCCACAGGGTGCGGGCGTGTTGCGCCCCATCGCGGAAACCGAGCGGGAACAGCGGCAACAGCTCTTCGCCCGGCGCCAATTGCCCGGCGTCATTGCCGGCGGCGACCCGGCGCCAGCGCGGACCCTCCGCGTCCTTGATGAACGCGAATTCCTCCAGCGGGCTGTCCGGATCACCTTTCGGCGTGGGCGGCAGCAGGCGCCGCACCACGAATGCGATCTGTTCGACGCCGCCCCGCGTGACGGCGCGGTCCGGCAGGCCCGCGACTTTGCACACCAGGCTCGCCGTCAGCAGGTAATAGCGCTGGTGCGCGGGCTGATACAGTTTCAGCGGCAACGTGACGTCCCGCGTCTTTGCCTTGACGGTGATCTGGTCCGTGACGGCGGATAGCGTGGGCTTCGGACGGCCGAGCGCGCGCGTGCGGCTCGCCGCCTGTGCGATCCGCGGCACGGCGACCCGTTCGACGAGATCGGACTGTGCTGCCGGCCGCATGCGCCATGTCTCGGGT
>JBARNF010001023.1:0-1656 GCA_049802835.1 Bradyrhizobium sp. | reverse complement strand
GCGGCCTGTTGCCACATCTCGGTGTCCATCTCCGTGTTGTTCTTCATCTGGTCGGCGTAGATCCACAACGCCCCGCTGACGAACAGGAGCCCGAAGATTCCATAGAGTGCGAACCGAAACGCGCCTTTAAGCCGCATGCTGGAGAACTCCTTGCCAGTTCGATGTCGTTTGGACGTCGCCGTTCGTCGCGATTAACATTGCGCTCGCGCGGAAGCGGACCAGCGGCGCTGCGGCTCGCTCGCCCGCAACCATCACGACCTTGGTCAGCGCGTCAGCGACCATGCATGTTGGAGCGCGGACCGTTGCGCCGTGGACGCCGTATGCCGGCAGCCGGGTCGTGGGCTCGATGACCGCCGTGTCCGTCGTATCCGCCGACCGGAAGGGATCGAAGCGGCGCGCCGACGACGCCAGAGCCTCATTGCTCACTTCAACCTGGCAGAGGAGCCTGTCCGGGAATTGCGGATCTCGAATGTGGACGACGCGAGCGTCGGGTCCGAAGGCGGCGAGATCGCCACCTGCATTCACCATGGCGGAGCGCACGCCGCAGCTCCGCAACGCCTCGAGCGCGCGGTCGACTGCGAACCCCTTGGCTATGCCGCCAAGGTCGATCTTTACGGCGGGCCGACCAAAGCGGACGTGGTCGTTCGCGAGCAGTTCGATCGCAGCGGCGGTCGAGGTCTCGGCCGAGCCGCCAGGCAGCTGCAGCGCACCGGCAACGCCGATGTCGAAGGCGCCGTCCGATTGCTGCGCCATGTCCAGGGCCATCTCCAGCACTGCGTAGGTCCACGGATGCACCTTCACGGCGCAACGCGACGCTTCACGATTCAGTCGCGACAGGTCGCTGTCCGGATCGTGAAAGCTCATCAGCCGATGCACGTCGGCCACGGCGGAGAACGCCGTTTCGACGGCACTCTCCGCGTCACGCCCGTTTGCGTCAGTGATGTCGATCTCGACGAACGTACCCAGCAGAGCCCGCGCTCGCCGAATGCTAGTGGAAGTGGCTGGCATGATACGTCAGCACCTTCTTCACGCCTTCGGTCAAGTGGGTCGACGACAGGGTCGCGCCCGAGATGTTGCGGATGTCGGAGTTGATGCGAACCTCGTTCTGGCTGCTCTTGCCGACGAACTGGCCGAGCCAACTGGCATCGTGCACCTCGCCGCCATAGGATTCCCGGTAGTTCAGAATGTCCACACGGCGCACGCGACCGTCGGGTCCGATAGCGACCGTATAGTCGATCAGAAGATGCTTGCCGACGACGTGGTCATAATAGATGTAGCCGCCGCTGCTCGCCTTCCACACCCGGCCGGCTTGAACTTCGGCGAAGCTGGCTCCCGGGAAAGCGGCCTTCTGGGCTTCCTCGACGCTCATATACTGCATGGCGTAGGCCGGCGAAGCGATCGACACGACGGCCGCAGCTGGGGCCGTCCATTTCAGCCAATCACTCATCTCATCCACCTCAAAGCTGCTTTCATGTCACGCCCTCCTTTGCGCATCGATCTTTCGTCTTGTCGGGACGCGGCGCGATGTCAGCAGTCCAACCGACGATATTACTTCCGCAAATCCGCACCAGATACCGATCTGCTGGTGTCCCTCCGACGCTCGCAACGCGCTTGCTGCAAACAATTACGATTGTCAGAGCTGAGATCGTAGTGTTC
>JBARNF010001022.1:0-17614 GCA_049802835.1 Bradyrhizobium sp. | reverse complement strand
TGCCGACCTGCATGGCGAGTTCGTAGTCGCGCCGCATGTCGGCCTGCGGGCTCGCCGCAGGCGCCACCGGCATCTGCGTCACGACGCGCGGCACGCCGGGGACCAGCGGCACGTCCTCGCCGCCGAGCGAGCCATAGACGAACGGCTCCTGGCGGTTGCCGGTCGACTTCAGCACCTCGTCGCGCACGAAGCCGAACGCCTTGCGGACGTCGAGGCCGGGCGTCGCGATGTGGCGCGACAGCGCCAAGGTGAACGGGCTGTTCTTGCCGTCGCCATCCTGCGCCGTCGAGCCGGCCTTGGCGGAATAGGCGATCAGCGTGTTGGGGCTGGTCGGCTCGACCTTGGCGAGGCCGCGGCCGAGGCTGCGGGTGGCCACCGTCCGCTGCATGTTGCGGGTGAACGGGTTGTCACGGCAGGCATCGAGAATGACCAGCCGCAACTTCCTGGCGGGCTCGACCGCGACCAGGATGCGGTCGAGCGACAGCGTCTCGTCATAGACATCGGTGTCGCGTTCAAGCCTGGCATCGATCGGGATCAAATAGTTGGAACCCTCGACCTCCATGCCGTGGCCGGCATAGTAGACCACGGCGATGTCGGCATCGCGGGCAGCGTCAGCGAAATCGCGCAGCGCCCGCCGCGTCTCCCGTGCGGTCAGGTCGCGCCGGTAGTCGACGACGTCGAACCCCGCGCTCTTGAAGGTCGCCGTCATCACGGCGCCGTCATTGGCAGGGTTCGAGAGCGGCGGCACGTTCTGATAGGCGGAATTGCCGATGACGAGCGCTACGCGTTTCTCCGCGAGCGCCGGATGCCCCGCCAGCAGCAGCGCTGCCGCCAGGATGTAACCGCCCAATCGAACTGACCAAAACATCGTACCTACCCCATAGCCCTGGGAGACCTGCAGGTTCTGCCTATCAGATTGCAAGCCGTTCGGCTTGTGACCGGGATCACGCAGATTTATTTCCCGTTCCAGCCGGCTTCGGCCACTATAGTTCTGTCGCTGGCGCGTCGACTGCAGTTCATGGCTTGCCAAGCCCGGTTTTGCATCGAAAATGCGATCGTTGTTTGTCCGGGTTCCCAGGGAGTTGGCCGTGAGCACAGACCGTTCCACCGTCGAGGCCGTCGTGCAGGGCTATTTCGATGCGCTCTACGAGGGCGATGCCGGCAAGCTCGGCGCGGTCTTTCACCCCAGCGCCGACCTGCGCTGGGTCGAGAACGGCGAGCTCAAGATCCTGACCGTGCCGGACTGGCTGGCCTGGGTGCGCAAGCGCCCGTCCGCCAAGGGTGAGGGCAAGCCGCGCGAGGACGTCATCGTCACCATCGACCGTTCGGACGACAAGACCGCCTTCGTCAAGGTGCGCTGCCAGCTGCCGCCGCGCTATTTCACCGATTATCTCGTGGCCATGAAGCTGAACGACGGCTGGCAGATCGTCTCCAAGTCGTACCGCTACGACCTCAGGGACTGAGACCGGCGTAGCGACGCCCGGCCCGCACCGATGGAAGCTCATTTTCAGATATTCCTGATTCTGCTGGCGGTGCTGGCAGGAACCGCTCTGATCGCGCGGCGCGCCAACATCGCGCCGGCGATCCTGTTGATGCTGGCCGGCATCGCGCTCGCCTTCGTGCCGACCATGCCGGCGTTCGCGCTGCCGCCGGAGCTGGTCCTGCTGATGGTGCTGCCGCCGCTGATCTATTCGTCGAGCGTCGCGATGAGCTGGCGCGAGTTCAAGCGCAATTTGCGTCCGATCGTGCTGCTCGCGGTCGGCTGCGTCATCTTCACCGCCTCCGCAGTCGCGACGGCGACCCACTTTCTGCTCGGCCTGCCCTGGGGCATCGGCTTCCTGCTCGGCGCCATCGTGGCGCCGCCGGACGTGGTGGCGCCGCTCGCCATCGCCCGCCGCCTGCACCTGCCGCGCCGGGTCATGGTGATCCTCGAAGGCGAAGGCCTCGCCAATGACGCCACCGCGCTGATCCTCTACCGCTTCGCGGTGGCTGCGATCGCCACCGGCGCCTTTTCCTTTCCCGTTGCCGCCGGTGAGTTCGCCGCGATCGTGGTCGGCGAGATCGCCTTCGGCATCGGTGTCGGCTGGCTGATGCTGCGCGCGCGTCACTATTCGCGCGATCCGCAGGTCGAGATCACGCTGTCCCTGCTGACGCCGTATCTGGCCTATTGGATCCCCGAGCACGTCGGCGGCTCCGGCGTGATCGCCACCGTGGCCTGCGGCCTCTACATGAGCTGGAACGGACCGCTGTGGATCTCGTCGGCGACCCGCCTGCAGGGCGTCTTCTTCTGGGACCTCGTGGTCTATCTGATCGAGGGCATGCTGTTCCTTCTGACCGGCTTCCAGATGCGGCTCATCTACGAGAAGTCGAAGGCGTTCCCGCTCGACGAGATCATGATCGCCACGGCGCTCGTGGTCGCCATCGTCGTGATCGCCCGCTTCGCCTGGACCTTTCCCGCGACCATCCTGCCGCGCGTGTTGAGCAGCTCGCTCCGCGCCCGCGACCCGATGCCGCCCTGGCGCCAGACCTTCATCATCGGCTTCACCGGCGTGCGCGGCACGGTCTCGCTCGCCACCGCGCTGGCGCTGCCGCTGACGCTCGCGACCGGCGAGGCGTTTCCCTACCGCGACCAGATCCTGTTCGTCGCCTTCGGCGTGATCTTCTTCACCCTGGTCGGCCTCGGCCTGACCTTGCCGCTCGTGGTGAGATGGCTCGACCTCGGCCAGCAGGGCCGCGCCGAGCATGTGCGCGAGCATGAGCAGGAGATCGCGGCCCGGCGCGAGGCGCTCGACGGCGCCCTGCAGTCGCTGGAAACGATGACGAGCGATCGCGAACTGTCGGACGAGGTGGTGCGGCTGCTGCGGGCGCGCCATGAGGTGCGGACCAATCAGCTTCCGGAGGGGCTCAATCCCGACGACAACGATGCGTCCGCGCTCGGCATCGAGCTGACGCGCGAGCTGATCACGGCGGAACGCAAATTCATCCACGTCATGCTCCGAGACGGCAAGATCACCGACGAGACCCGCCGCCGGATCGAGCGCGATCTCGATCTCGAAGAGGCGAGCCTCGCCAACCGTGAATATGGCCACGTGCCGTTGTAGTAGCTGAGGGCTGGGTAACTGCCCAGGTCCCCCTTGCTCAGGCGACGCTGACTTTATCGATGAGTTGTGGCGGGCCGGCGAAACCTGCCCCTCACCTCACCGCTCGATCATCCAGCGCGTCACCGCCTGGCGGTAGTTCATCGGCCCCGGCACGGTCTTGTAGGTTTTGAGATAGCGGAAGCCGGCCTTCTGCAGCGCGCGGTTGGGCGGGATGTTGTAGGCGTTCGGCTCGCAGAACAGCTGCTGGAGCTGCAACCGTTCGAAATACAGATCGACGCTGCGGCGGACGCACGCGGTGCCCAGCCCGCGGCCGCGCAGCTCCGGCTCGGTGACGTGCAGATGCATGTGCGCGCGGCTGCCGAACACGATGCGGTCGCAGCTGGAGAAGCCGATCGGCCGGTCGTCGAGCCGCCAGATCACCAGCAGCGCTGCGCGCTCGGCGTGGGGCATCTCGTAGAGTGTCCTGAAGAGGCCGGCCCAGACCGGCCTGGTCGGCAGCCGCGTCGGATCGATACCCATGAGATCGAGCTGCTCGACGCTCGCCGCATAGAAGTAGTCGATAACCATCCCGGTCTCGCCGAGTTCCATTTCGCGGATGTCGAGATTCATCGAGGCGTCCTCTTCAGCAAACCGGCAGAGGCGCCGAACATGCGGGCGACAATTGGGCGCGGACGCGGTGCGGCTTCGGTTGCCGCTTCAGGAGAACGAGATCGCCGCCATCATCACCCGCAAAAGCGGGTGATCCGGTAAACACAGAGATCTACTTTGCGACGAGATGTCACGGTGTACTGGATCGCCCGGTCGAGCCGGGCGACGACAATTGGACAATGGGAGCAACGACAGCATCCAGGGAACGTCCTGGCCGCGCTACTCCGCCGCCGTCACGCTCTCCGGCGCCTTGGCGCCGCTGCCGTAGCGCTGGCCGATGTAGTCGATCACCAGCGCCTTGAAGTCGGCGGCAATCGTCGGGCCGCGCAGAGTGCGGAACTTCTTTCCGTCGACGAACACCGGCGCGGCCGGGGCTTCGCCGGTGCCGGGCAGCGAGATGCCGATATTGGCGTGCTTGGATTCGCCGGGGCCGTTGACGATACAGCCCATGACCGCGACGTTGAGCGCTTCCACGCCCGGATATTGCGTCTTCCAGGCCGGCATCTCCTCGCGGATGAAGTCCTGGATCGAGCGCGCCAGCTCCTGGAAGGTGGTCGAGGTGGTGCGGCCGCAGCCTGGGCAGGCCGCAACCAACGGCACGAAAGTGCGGAAGCCCATGGTCTGCAGCAGCTCCTGCGCAACCTGCACTTCCAGCGTGCGGTCGCCGCCGGGCTCCGGCGTCAGCGAGATCCGGATGGTGTCGCCAATGCCCTGCTGCAAGAGGATGCCGAGCGCGGCCGAGGAGGCGACGATGCCCTTCGAGCCCATGCCAGCCTCGGTGAGACCGAGATGGATGGCGTAGTCGGAGCGCGCGGCGAGATCCTGATAGACCGCGATCAGATCCTGCACGGCCGAGACCTTGGCCGACAGGATGATGCGGTTCTTGGGCATGCCGAGCTCCTCGGCCCGCGCCGCCGAGAGCAGCGCCGACTGCACCATCGCCTCACGCATCACCGCGCGCGCATCACGCGGGCTCGCGGAGGCGGCGTTCTCGTCCATCAGCTTGCTGAGCAGCTCCTGGTCGAGCGAGCCCCAATTGGCGCCGATGCGCACCGGCTTGGCATATTTGTTGGCGAGCTCGATGATGGTCGAGAACTGCGTGTCGCGCTTGTCCTTGAAGCCGACATTGCCGGGATTGATGCGGTACTTCGCCAGCGCCTCGGCGCAGGCCGGATAGTCGGTCAGCAGCTTGTGACCGATATAGTGGAAGTCGCCGATCAGCGGCGTGGTGATGCCGCGCTTGTCCAGTTGCTCGCGGATGTGCGGGACGGCGGCGGCGGCCTCCTCGCGGTCGACCGTGATGCGCACCATCTCCGACCCGGCGCGCGCCAGCGCTGCGACCTGGGCCACCGTGCCGTCGATATCGGCGGTGTCGGTGTTGGTCATCGACTGCACCACGATCGGCGCCCCGCCGCCGACGGCGACGTTGCCAACCATGACTTGCGTGGTCCGGTGCCGGGGAGCGGGTCCGGCGATATCGTTCTGAGGCAGGATCTCGGGCTTGTTCATGGGGCCTCGGATATCAGGTTTTGGTGACATTCAGCAATGGATCAGTCGCAGCCAGGACCACGCGGTTCGGGCGGTTGACGAGGAAAAGCCCAATGATCACAAGCACCGCGGCAAAGCCAAAAGCCAGTGTCAGGGCGTCATGCAGGATGAAATAGCTCGCCACCACCCCGAATAAAGGGGTGATGAAGGTAAATGCCGACAATTTGCTGGCCGAATAGGCCTTGATCAGCGCGAACCAGATCGTGAACGTGGTCCCGACCACCCAGATCGACTGGTAGGCCATCAGGGACAGGACGAAGGGACTGGGGACCTGGATCAGACGCTCGCCGGCAAACAGCGCCGCCGCCCCAAGGATCGGGATCGACATGGCAACCTGGTATGCCAACGCCTTTTCGGGCGGAGCAAAGCGCAGCCGCGTGCCCTTGGCCATTACCGTCGTCGCGCCCCACAACAGCCCGCCACCCACCACCATGAGGTCGCCGAGCAGCACGCGACCGTCCACGTTGGCCTGGGGAACTCCGATCGCCAGCGCCACGCCGGCAAAGCTCAGCGCCAGTCCGGTCCATTGGGTGGTGCCGAGCCGTTCGCCCAGGAAGCGATAGGAGCCAAGTGCGACGAAGAACGGCGCGGTGTAGAGGAACACGACCGCGCGTGAGGCGGAGGTCAGCAGCAGGCCGCCGTAGATCAAGACGAACTCGACGCCGAACATGGCGCCCGCCACCAAGCCCGGGATCAGCGTGCCGTCGCGCTCGAACATCTTCGCGCCGCGCGCCCAGCCGACGATCAGGAGCACGGGCAATGCGCCGACGGAGCGCAACGTGGCTTGCAGCATCGGCGGGATCTCCGGCAGCGTCAGCTTGACCGCGATCTGATTGAAAGCCCAGGAGACGCAGAGCACGACGATGATGGCGATCGCGCCCGGACCGAGCGGCCGGGTTGCGGAAGATGGAGACGAATTGGGGGACATCTGCTCCCTAACTGACTTGCGGTTTGCCCGCCATTGTACTGCCTGAAGAGATTCGTCGTCGGGCGCAGGCACGCCCGCTTCGACGGTTCCGCACTAGGCCTCCCGCTGGCAGTGCGCGCAGGTGCCGGTGATCTCGACCACCGAGAGCTTTGGCACGAAACCGGAGGCAGCGGCTGCCAGCTTCAAACTCTCTGCAATCGGGGTTGCCGGAACCTCGCCAACCGCGCCGCACCGCTCACAGATCAGGAACGCCACCAGCGCGGTCTGCTCGTGGTCATGCGCACAGGCGAGGAAGGCGTTCCGGCTTTCGATGCGGTGCACCAGGCCGTTGGCCATCAGGAACTCGAGCGCACGATAGACCGTGATCGGCGCCGGCCGCGGCGCCACCCTGGCCAGTTCCTCGATGATCTCGTAGGCCCCGAGCGGCCGGTGGCTCGACAGCAGCGCCTGCAGCACCTGACGGCGCAAGGGCGTGAATTTCTGGCCGCGCTGGGCGCAGACGCGCTCGGCATGGGTGATCGCATCCGACGCACAGCGGCCATGATCATGGTCCGGCGCCGGGAAGGTGGGCTTGGCGAGGGTCATTGCCGACAATCTAGCATTTCAGGTCCGCCGCGCCAAAGCCCGCAGCGGAGCTATGCATCTCCGATGGAGGGGCTCCGCACCCAGGCACCATCAAAAAATTCATAAGCTTGCTTATTATATTCGAGGCTCATGAGAGCCAAAACTCAAATTCCCTCAGCTCCGAATCGAGATCAGCATGACCCGCGCGCCGGTGGACGCGAACTTCCTGTTTACGCTCGGCGAGCTGCAACGCCTGGTGCGCGGCTATGCCGACAGGGAGGCGGCGCGCTTCGGCATGACGCGCGCGCAATGGGCCGTGCTGGCCAAGGTCGAGCGCCGCGAGGGCTTGAAGCAGTCGGAGCTCGCCGAGCTGATGGAGATGCAGCCGATCACGCTGACACGGCTGATCGACAAGCTCGCCGATGCAGGCCTGATCGAGCGCCGCGGCGACGACAGCGACCGCCGCGTCAACCGGCTCTATCTGAAGAAGGCTGCGCGCCCGTTGCTGGCCAAGCTCGCCGTGCTGCGCGCCGAGCTGACCGACACCGCTCTTCAAGGCATCAGCCCGGCCGACGCCGAGCGGCTGATGACCAACCTCGAAGCCATCAAAGAAAACATCAGAAACGCCCTGCAGCCGCTGTGCGACGAGCAGCGAAAGGAGCCGCGCTATGGCTGAGCCAGCCCTGAAAATCGCCCCCGAGCAGAAAGCCAGCCCCGATGCAACGGCGGCCGCTGGCCATGCGCCGCCGCGCCCCGGCTTTTTTCGCCGCTATCGCCGCACGCTGCTGCTAGTGGTGCTACCGCTTGCCGCCGCGATCGGCGGCGTCGCCCTCTATCTCAACGGCGGCCGCTACGTGACCACCGCCGACGCCTATGTCGGCGCACAGAAGGGTCTGATCACCCCCGACATCTCCGGCAAGATCGTCGAGATCGTCGTGAAAGAAGGCCAGCAGGTGCAGAAGGGCGACGAGCTGTTCGAGATCGATCCGGTGCCCTATCGGCTCGCCGTGGACCAGGCTAAGGCGGCGCTGGAGCAGGCGCGCACCAGCTACGACAACCTGACCGCCAACATCAAGATTTACGGCCAGATGCTCGACCTTGCCAATCAGGGCATCGATCTGAAGCAGAAGGATGTGGAGCGCAAGCAGACGCTGGCCAAGAACAATTTCGGCTCGCAGCTCGACCTCGACAACGCCGCCAATGCGCTGGTAACCGCGAGTGCACAGGCACAGTTCATCAAGCAGCAGCTGTCGAACACCAGGACCCAGCTGCTCGGCAATCCCGAGCTGCCGCTGGAGCAGTTCCCGCCTTACGTCCAGGCCAAGGCCAAGCTCGACGACGCCCAGCGCGACCTCGACCACACGACGCTGCGCGCGCCGATGCCGGGTATCGCGACGCAAGTGGATCAGATCCAGCTCGGCCGCTTCGTCACTGCGGGCACGCCGGTGTTCGCGGTGATCGATATCGCCAATCCCTGGGTCGACGCCAATCCGAAGGAGAGCGACTTCACCTATGTCGCCGTTGGCCAGCCGGTCGAGCTCGACGTCGACGCCTTCCCCAACCACCGCTTCAAGGGCACGATCGGCTCGCTGTCGCCGGGCACCGGCGCGCAATTCGCGATCCTGCCGCCGCAGAATGCCAGCGGCAATTTCGTCAAGGTGGTGCAGCGTGTGCCCGTCAGGATCTATTTCGACAAGGCGGACAAATATGTCGCGAAGCTGAAGGCTGGCATGAGCGTCAACGTCGCGATCGACACCGGCCATCAGCGCACGCTCGCCGGCCTGCTCGGATCAGCGCACGCGGCTGACAAGGACGAGTAGCGCGCCATGAACGCGTCTGCCGCCTTTCCTTCCGCCGTTCCCGGATTTCGGCGCAACATGGTAACGATCTGCGCCATGACGGCGACGATCATGCAGGCGCTCGACACCACCATCGCCAATGTTGCGCTGCCCTACATGCAGGGCACGCTATCGGCGTCGCAGGACCAGATCAACTGGGTGCTGACGTCCTACATCGTGGCGGCAGCGATCATGACTGCGCCGGTCGGCTGGATCGCCAACCGATTCGGCCGCAAGCGCACCTTCATCGTCTGCTCGGCCGGCTTCACCATCGCCTCGGTGATGTGCGGTCTCGCCCAGGACATCACGCAGATGGTGCTGTTCCGCCTGCTGCAGGGCGTGTTCGGCGCCGCGCTGGTGCCGCTGTCGCAGGCCGTGATGCTCGATTCCTATGCGCTTCACGAGCGCGCCAAGGCGATGGCGATCTGGGGCATGGGCGTGATGCTCGGCCCGATCATGGGCCCGTCGCTCGGCGCCTGGCTGACCGAGAGCTATTCCTGGCACTGGGTGTTCTTCGTCAATTTGCCGTTCGGTGCCGTCACCGTGCTCGGCCTGCTGGCGTTCATGGAGGAGACCAAGCCGAACAGCGAGCTGACCTTCGACTGGTTCGGCTTCATGGCGCTCGCGATCGGCATCGGCTCGCTGCAGATCGCGCTCGATCGCGGCGAAGACCAAGGCTGGCTCGAGAGCTACGAGATCATCATCGAGTTCATCATAGCAGGCGTCGGATTCTACTACTTCCTGGCGCATTCGCTGACGACGAAGCGGCCGTTCATCCAGTTCGCGCTGTTCAAGGATCGCAATTTCGTCGGCGGCTGCGTGTTCATGACCGTGATGGGGCTGGTGCTGTTCTCGACCATGGCGCTGTCCTCTCCTTATCTGCAGAACGTGATCGGCTATCCCATCATCACCGCCGGCGTGCTGCTGGCGACGCGCGGCTGCGGCACTTTCGTGGCGATGATGCTGGTCGGGCGACTGATGCGCTATATCGAGGCCCGGACGCTGATCATCGCCGGCCTGTCGCTGACGGCGCTGTCGCTGTTCCAGATGACGGCCTGGACCGACCAGACCGGGGTGCCCGAAATCATCACCATCAGCATCATGCAGGGTTTCGGCTTCGGCCTGGTGTTCGTACCGCTGTCGACGGTGGCGTTCCTCACCTTGCCCGGCCAGCTGCGAACCGACGGAACCTCGATGCTGACACTGGTGCGAAACGTCGCCAGCTCGATCGGCATCTCGATTGCGATCGCGCAGCTGACCGAGGGAACCCGGCGCAATCACGCCATCCTGGTCGAGCACATCAACCCGTTCAATCACGCCCTGCAGATGCCCAATGTCGCGGGCCTGCTGAATCTGTCCACGGATACGGGACGCGCAATGGCGGATGCGTTGGTGATGGTCCAGGCGCAGATCCTCGCCTTCTCGCACGACTACCAGCTGGTGATGGTTTTCATCCTGGTGTCGATCCCGCTCGCCGTCATGATCGGATCGACGCGCACGGCGCTGCGGGCGCAGGCTGCACCGGCCGATCACGCCGTGTTGGAGTAGTTACGCGCGCGGCCCGTTGGCGGCGACGGAACGCCGCGCCGCGTTCCATCACGCGACCGGCGGGATAGCGAAAAGGTGACCGGCGCGTGATGCATTTTTAACACAAATCCGGTGCGCTTGAGGCTATCTTCCGCTCACCCCACTCGGTTCTCTGCGTATGAGTTGCGCGCAGAGACTGCACTTCATGGGCGCCCCACTCATGACGTGCCGGGCGGGGGCGGTGGCTCCTCCAGCGCCGCCCCCAGCCCCCGGGGGATTTCCAATCGAGCTACGATTTACGGCGACGGTGTCGCGACCGGCAGCGGTTCGACCTTCGCCGCACCTGCAGCGACCTTCGCCTCCGCCTTCGGCAGGATCACGCCCGCCAGCGTCTGCACCGGATCGTCGCCCGGCTTGAACCCGGACTGCACCAGGATCTCGTCGATCAACGGCTTGAGCGCATGCACGCGCAAGAGCTCGCCGGCGAGGCCCTCGCCGAAGCCGACATTGCCGCCGCCCGCGCCATTGCCGCCGAAGGCGCCGCCGGTGTGCAGAATGCGCACGTCCTTCAGGTTCGCGATCGGCTTGACCATCTCGCTGAGTGCGGCCGGCATCGTCGCGATGCGCTGCTTGGCGAGCTCGAAATCGATCACGTTGCTGCCGAGCTTGTTCTGGGCCTCGTTCTTCATCAGGATCACCGCCGCTTCGGCCTCGCCGATCTGGCGCACGCCGACCGCCTTGATCTTGTTGGCCTCGGCTTCCGCTTCGGCGAGCGTCTTGGCCGCCTCGCCGCGATCGACCGCCGCGCGCTTCTCGGCTTCCGCCGCGACCGTGATGCCGGTCGAGCGCTGCTCGGCTTCCTTGCGCGCGGCCATGACCGCGGTCTGACGCTCGCGGTCGGCGATCTCGATGGCGCGCGCGGTCGTAACCTTTTCCTCCGCCGACACCGCCAGCGCCTCGGCCTGCTTGGCGACCGCGCGCGCCTCCGAGGTTTCCTTGCTCTTGCTGGCGATCTGGATGTCGTTGTCCTGGGTCGCGATCTGGATCTCGCGGTCGGCGTCGGTCTTGCGCCGGTTGATGGCGAGGTTGGATTCGATCGCGGCGGTCTCGCGCACCTTCAGCGCTTCGGCCTCGCGCTGGGCGATCTTCTGCTGCGCCTCGATGCGGGCGTTCTCCTCGGTCTGCCACGCCGTCTGCGTCGCGCTCGCCACCTCGGCGCGCGTGCTCGCGGTCTTGTTGGCGATGTCGCGCTCCTGGCTGAGCTCGGCCTCCTTCTTGGTACGCTCGATCTCGAGCGTCTGCTGCCTGGCCTGCAGATCCTTCTGCGCGATCGCCACTTCATTGTCGCGCACGATCGCGTTGCGATCGCGCCGCCGCGTCTCGGTCACCGTCTTCAACAGCGTCAGGCCTTCGGCGTCGAAGAAATTCTCCGCGTTGAAGAAGGAAATATCGGTCTGGTCGAGCTTGGTCAGCGACACCGATTCCAGCTCCAAGCCGTTCGACTGCACGTCGGCCTCGACCGCCGCCTGCACGTGCTTGACGAAATCAGACCGCTTCTCCTGCAGGTCCATGAGCTCCATCGTTGCCGCGACCGAGCGCAGGCCGTCGACGAACTTGGCCTCGACCTGGTCGCGCAGCAATTCGGCATTGTTGGTGACGGCGCCGAGCGTCTGCGCGGCGAGCGCGATCGAATCGACGTCCGGCTTCACGCGGACATAGAACTCGGCGTCAATGTCGACCCGCATGCGGTCCTTGGTGATCAGGGAATCCTTCTTGGAGCGCTCGACGCGCAGCCGCAAGGTCTTCAGGTTCACCCGCGCGATCGAGTGGAAGATCGGCAGCACCACGGCGCCGCCGTCGAGCACCACCTTCTTGCCGCCGAGGCCGGTGCGCACGAACGCCTCGTCGCGGGTGGAGCGATGGTAAAGCACAGCAAACACAGTCCCGAGCACGGATCCGCGGCCCGAGGGAGCCGCACCTTTCCGTGACCACGCCTAACGCCATGCACATGCGGATATGTCGCGCCGAAGCCGTCCAGCGGTTTAGCGGCGAGCGAACAATCTCTGGTGATCGTCAAGACGGCTGGTCGCGGTGACGCCAAATGCGCGGCACTGACGTGCAAAGTCGCCATGAGCTCGCCCGACGCGTGCAACCGCTGCGAAGGATTTTTCGGCGATCAATCCAACAGATCGCGGCAGCCAAGGTCATCGACTGCGAGGAAGATGCGCTCCAGATTATTCCACCAGATCACCGGCGGGATATTGGCGGTCCACTGCCACACCGGTTTGGTGATCTGCCACAGCACGCCGCGGCGATAGTCATCGGCGAGGGCTGCGCGGCTGTAGCCGCTCACGCCAAGGCCGAGCAACGTCGCATGGTAGCGATCGAGAAGCTCACTTTCGATCTCGCGCCGACGCTCGGGATAGAGCTGCAGGCCGATCATGTAAGCGAGATCGCTGGCACCGACATTGATCCGCCACTGATCGAAATCGAACACGCGGACGCGATCGGTGACGGCGGGCTTGGGAACGAGGAAGTTCCAGATATGGGCATCGCCGTGAGCGATGGTGACGTTGCGCCGCGAATGATAGCGCTCCAGGAGTCTTGGCGTCGCCCCGATGAAGCGGCCATACAGCATCCGCCGGTCCGCGCTCAGGCGATCGCCGAGCAGCGCGGCGAATCGTTCGAAATGACCGGCGAACTGCGCCATGACCTGCTCCATGGCCGCGACGTCCATGAAGTGACCGATCGAATGGCCCAGAGCGGCATGGTCCCACCACGCGGCATGCAGCCGCGCCAGGGCCTCCACGATAAAGGCTGCCTGCTCCAAGGTGGGCGGCAGAGGCCATTCCGTTGCGATCTCGTGCGTGTCGGACAGATCCTCGAACAGCAGGTGCCAGGCCTGCGTGTCACCGTCCCAATGCGCGTCGAAGCAGCGCGGCACCAGTTGCGCCGGCAAATGCGGCGCGACCTCACGGTAGAAGGCAACCTCCTGGCGGCCCGCCTGCCACAGGGTCTTGGCGAAATTCTCCTGCGCCACTTTCAGGATCAGCGTCCGCGGTGCGCCCGGTGCCGGACCATCATAGCTGATGCCCAGCCGGATGATGCGCGACACGATGATGTCGCGCGCGCTCAGCACGGCGACGTCGCGCACGGAGCTGCCGTGGAGGACACCTGACGCACGAAGTGCCTGCGTCAGATGCCGAGGCGCAACGGCTGGCGGCAAGGCTGCGGTGGTCATCGGAAGAGACCCTGCTGAGCAACTGAGAGTTTATGACGCTATCGCACGCATCCAAAAGAACGCTGCCGAAAACTAATCGCGGGACAAGTCGATCTCACCCAGGTCTTGGGCCGCGTGAATGACGCGCACGATACGCACATCAGCCGTTTCGACTTGATAGAGCACCAGCCAGCGGCTGATCACCAGCATTCTCGTCTCCGGTGCGATATCTGGACGAGCCGGGCCGGATTGCGGGAACGCCGCAAGCTGACGGCAACGGCGCTCGATCCGGTCGATCCACAGATCGGCCGTGCTTGCTCCATTGTCGCGGGCAATTTGTCGCCAGATGTCGACGAGATCGCCTCTTGCGAGCTTCGAGAGGCGGACCTCGCTCACCTAATTGTCAGCCTTCGTCAGGGATTGCCGCGCAAGCTGTTTAATCCCAGCGAAATCGGCCAGCCCCGCATCGCCGCTTGCCTGGCCTGCCGCCCAGGCTTGGCGCAGGAAATCGAGACGGGCCTGCTCGGCCTGCTCCATCAGCCGCAACGCTTCACTCACGACCTCGCTCGCCGACGTGTAGCGACCACTCGACACTTTGGCTTTGACGAACTCGTCCAGCTCTTTGGTCAAGGAGACGTTCATATCCATCACGATCCTCCTGAGCTGATAGTATGGGGCCGGCGGTCGAATTAATCAATCGACGCTCTAGCGGCTCGATTCGCCGCTTCGACCCAAGCTCGCCCCGCCAGACTACTTGATCGGCGCGCGCGGCAGCACGGTGTCGCCGGCTTCCATCCGATAGACGTGATCGAGCGAATACCAGGGCGCGGTGACGTCGGCTTCCGTCGGATGCGGCTCGTCGTGGCGCATGAAGTTGCCGAGCAGCGCTTTCGTCACGCCGAACTGCACGTCGCTGTCGATGTGCGGGTCGTTGGGGTCGTAGATCTGCGAGATCAGCACCTTGAAGCCTGGCTTGACGATCAGCGCATGCAGATGCGCGGGACGATAGGGATGGCGGCCTTGCGCGTTCAGGAGGCGGCCGACCACGCCGTCGGTCGGAATCGGATAGCCGACCATCATCACCGAGCGGAACCAGAACCGGCCGTCGGCGTCGGTGATGAGCTTGCCGCGCAAGTTCATGTCGGCCTGATCGGGGTCCTGGTTCTCGTAGTAGCCGACCGGCGAGGCGTGCCAGACGTCGACCTCGGCGCCGGCGACCGGCGCACCATCAGGATCGACCACGCGCCCGTGTACGAACAGCGCCGGGCCCGGCGTCGCCGAACGCACGATCGAGCCGCCGTTCGCGGTCACCGGCGAGTTCAGCCGCCAGAACGGGCCGAGCAGCGACTGCGCGGTCTCGGTGTTGCCACCGTTGCCATTATTGAGCAGGCAGACCAGCGGCGAAACGCCGAGCGAGCCGGCCATCAGCACCACCTCGTTGTGGGTGTCGTTGGTGCGCTGTCCCAGTTCGGCGATGATGGCGGCGGCGTCGCGGAATTCGGCTTCGGTGAGCCTGACGTCGCGGACGAAGCCGTGCAGGTGCGTGATCAGCGACACCATGATCTCGCGCAGCCGCGGGTTCGTCGTACGCTCCATCACCGCCAGCACCGCCGGCGTGACGTCCTGTTCGCGGGAGATGGTCATCTAGATCTCCTTCGTCATTCCGGGGCGACGCGTCAGCGTCGAACCCGGAATCTCGACGTTACTGGACTCACCTCGAGATTCCGGGTTCAGCCCTGCGGGCTGCCCCGGACTGACGACGCGCTTTGCGCGTCGTCAGTCGAGCTTCTCGACCGCCAGCGCAACGCCCTGGCCGACCCCGACGCACATGGTGGCGAGCGCGCGTTTGCCACCGCGCACTTCCAGCCCGTGCACGGCGGTCAGCGCCAGGCGCGCGCCGCTCATGCCGAGCGGATGGCCGAGCGCGATGGCGCCGCCATGCGGGTTGACGAAATCGGCGTCGTCGGCGACGCCGAGCTGGCGCAGGCAGGCGATGCCTTGGGACGCAAATGCTTCGTTCAGCTCGATCAGGTCGAAATCGGTGATCTTCAAGCCCAGCCGCTCCATCAGCTTGCGCACGGCCGGCACCGGGCCGATGCCCATGATGCGCGGCGGCACGGCCGCCGAGGCGAGGCCGAGCACGCGTGCACGCGGCGTCAGGCCGTGCTTCTTCACCGCGGCTTCCGAGGCCAGGATCATCGCAGCCGCGCCGTCATTGACGCCGGACGCGTTGCCGGCGGTGACCGTGCCGGGATTGCGCACGATCGGCCTTAGCTTGGCGAGGCCTTCCAGCGTGGTCTCGGGGCGCGGATGCTCGTCCTTGTCGACGGTGATGGGCCCCGCCTTGCCACCGGGCACCATGACGGGCGTGATCTCCGCGGCGAAATAGCCCGAGGCGATCGCCTGGCCGGCGCGCTGCTGGGAGCGGATCGCGAATGCGTCCTGGTCGGCGCGCGACACCTGGAATTCCTCGGCGACGTTCTCGCCGGTCTCTGGCATCGAATCGACGCCGTACTGCTGCTTCATCAGCGGGTTGATGAAGCGCCAGCCGATCGTGGTGTCGAAGATCTCGGCCGAGCGCGAGAACGCTTCCGTCGCCTTGCCCTGCACGAACGGCGCCCGCGTCATCGATTCGACGCCGCCGGCAATCGCGAGATCGACCTCGCCGGCGCGGATCGCGCGCCCCGCAGCGCCGACCGCATCGAGGCCGGAGGCGCACAGACGATTCAGGGTCTGGCCGGGGATGGAGTCGGGGAGGCCTGCGAGCAGGATCGCCATGCGCGCGACGTTGCGGTTGTCCTCGCCGGCCTGGTTGGCGCAGCCGAAGAACACCTCGTCGACCGCGGCCCAGTCGAGATTGGGATGCCTGGCCTTGAGCGCCTTCAGCGGCGTCGCTGCGAGATCGTCGGCACGTACTTTCGCCAGCGCGCCGCCGAAGCGGCCGATCGGGGTCCGCACCGCATCACAAATATAGACGTCTCGCATCGCTCTCTCCCGGGCATCGGTGTTTCTGGTCAGAATTGACGGCGGTTTTAGGAGTGCGCTGGGAGGAGGTCAAATGACGGGGGCGCGGGGTGGTATGCGTGAAGATTGGCGTAAACGTGCTGGTCTCGACGGGGTTGGTGCGCCCCCTCTCCCCGTTCTTCACGGGGAAGAGGGTCGGGGTGAGGGGCAGACGCACGGGTGGTGCCCGCGGATAGACCTGTACCCCCTCACCCGGATTGCATCTCCGATGCAATCCGACCTCTCCCCGCAAGCGGGGAGAGGTGAAGAGCCACCACCGCCTAGGCGTGGAAAACCGGGACATCGGCCGCAAAGCGGTAGGACCGTCCGGGCAAATTGGCTAGTTTCCGCGCCATGACGATCCAGCAGCCCATCTCCGCCCCGGTTCCGCCCGACGCCGCGCCCGCCGCCGAAGCGCCGGCCAAGCTCACGCCGATGATGGAGCAGTACCTGGAGATCAAGGCGGCCCATCCGGGGCTGATGCTGTTTTACCGGATGGGCGACTTCTACGAGCTGTTCTTCGAGGACGCGGAAGTCGCCTCGAAAGCGCTCGGCATCGTGCTGACCAAGCGCGGCAAGCACCTGGGCCAGGACATCCCGATGTGCGGCGTGCCGGTCGAACGCTCCGAGGATTATCTGCACCGGCTGATCGCGCAAGGCATCCGCGTCGCCGTGTGCGAGCAGATGGAAGATCCGGCGGCGGCGCGGGCGCGCGGCAACAAGAGCGTGGTCAAGCGCGGCGTGGTGCGCGTGGTGACGCCGGGTACGCTGACGGAAGACAACCTGCTCGATGCCCGCGCCAACAACTATCTGCTGTCGATCGCGCGCAGCCGCGGCTCGTCCGGCGGCGACCGGCTCGGGCTCGCCTGGATCGACATCTCGACCTCGGACTTCATCGTCACCGAATGCGCGTTCGCCGAGCTGACCGCGACGCTGGCGCGCATCAACCCGAACGAGGTGATCATCTCGGATGCGCTGTATTCGGACGTGGCGTTCGAGCCGGTGCTGCGCGAGCTCGCCGCGATCACGCCGCTGACCCGCGACGTGTTCGACGGCGCCACCGCCGAGCGCCGGTTGTGCGACTATTTCGCTGTCGCCACCATGGACGGCCTGGCGGTGCTGTCACGGCTGGAGGCGACCGCGGCGGCCGCCTGCGTCACCTATGTCGAGCGCACCCAAGTCGGCCAGCGCCCGCCGCTGGCCCCTCCCGCGCGCGAGGCGACCGGCAGCACCATGG
>JBARNF010001021.1:0-2652 GCA_049802835.1 Bradyrhizobium sp. | reverse complement strand
GGCAATGGCGGCACGGCAGCCGCGCGGCCGAACCGCTACTATGGCACGGCGACGCTCGATGCCGATCGCGTCGGCCGGGACGCCGGCAAGATCGCCGAAGAGGTCATTGCGCATCTCTCCGGACTGGTCGGCGCCACGGTGACAGTGACGCTTGAGATCGATGCGTCAGTTCCTGATGGCGTGCCGGACAACGTGGTGCGGATCGTTACAGAAAACGGCCGGACGCTCAGGTTTACGAACCAGGGTTTCGACCGCGACGTGACGTGAGGGGTGCGGCTCGCATTTGCGATTCACTATCGTATTAGTCCAACCGCATGCCGTGTTTGGCGCCACGATTTGGAAGACGTCGCGAATGGCGCGCGTTCCGGTCCGAACCTCCAACCACTGCAGCTGGACGATGTCGGGCATCCGACTGCATCTTGCGTTCACACCAAACGTCTAAATCATTTGGGAATCAGGAATTGCGAATAATAGACCAGGTTGGGGTAATCGGCAGGCTTTGTCCTGCTCCGCGACGATAGTCTGCTTTCGAGAACGTCCGCCCTGCTTCGTAGCCGCTCATAGTTATGTTGATGCATTCCTGGCGGCCGTTCCGGAAACGGTGCGGCGAGCGACGCCACTCCACCCAAACGCAGGCGTAGCTTACAGGCCTCAAAATGTCGTCGGGCTTGAGTATTTTTGGTCTGGCACGCATAGACCGGATTGCCTGCGCAATTGCGGCAGCAATAGCCCGCCAATGCTCGAACGAGTATTGCGACGCGCTTTTGGCAAAAGGGACAATGCATCCAAGGTCTAGCCCCGCCGTAATGGCACCGGGTCCAGGATACGCGAATCTGTTGATGGGCTACCTGATTGCGCAATTCCAACTGGATCAGATATTGGTAGGCGCGCATTCGCTCAATGCGTGGCCACAGCAGCGTTGGCCTAAGGCTAACCCAACCCTCGCCCAAAATACCGGCCCGCTGAAGCTCGCGCACGTCGAGGCGATCCACCCCAAACTGTTCGACGGTGAGCCGACCGCGTCGCTTGTTTCGCGTCATGTTCCGGTCCGAGATGTACGTTCAAACATCGTCGTTCACCTCGGCTCATCAAGGCTGTCGCGCAGCTGTCGGACCGTGGGCTTATTGGTTTTGCGGTAGATCGTGACGACGCCTTTGCCGTGATCGATCGCGGCTGTTGCCTCGTTTAAAGCCACGACTGACCGCCCCCTTAACAGCCAGACAAGCCCGGTCTCGTCGTAGCGCAATAGCCTGCAATAGTTAGCAGCCGGTTGGTTTGGCACCTCGCTTAAACCGAACAAGTCCAGGGCCGACCACTTCAACACCGAGGCCTGATCGCCCCATTGGCCAATGAAACGGCGACCATCCGCAACCGCCTGCTGCCAGTCCTCCTTGTCAATCCAGTCGGGACACCTCCTTTCCAAGGTTGCCAAAGCGTTCGTAAGGTCGGGCGAGCCGCGACCAAAGCGACCAAAGCGACTAAACTCCGTGCTACGAGCCACGGATGGAGGACTTCGGTCGCTTTTGTCGCGTCGCGCGATCTCCGCTTCGGCCCGCTTCAGGATTTCCAGATACCGACCCATGGTTCATGCTCCGGTGATGTACCAGATCTCGACCGGACGGCCGCCAGTGCTGGCGCTCGACCACCTCACGAGACCCTTGCTTGCCAACAAGGCAAGCGCGGCGTTGATGCGATCCGCCGTCTTGTGCTTTCCGAACAAGTCGCGGATCAGGGTTCGAGTCATGCCACCACCACCAGCCTGTCGCAACGCGGCCAGGATCTCGTCAGCTGTGGGATCGCCCAACAGCCTGCCAAAGACCCTCGCCGCTGACGCGTCGCAATATTCCCAAACCGCAAGCGCCGCTTTCAGGTGCTGCGCATCGATCCAGTCTTGCCGGTCGAGCAAGGCATAGACCAGCGCCAGACGAATGGTCTGGGCCTCCGCTCGGGCCGTCACCGCGCCCAGCAGTCCGGGCTGTTCGGCAGACAGATGCGCGTAGACTGACTCCCAGAGCTGGCGCGCGGCGTCGGTCATCTCGACCCTGCCCACCCGCTTGGCGAAAGCGACCGCCTCCTTCATGCGCTCAGCCAGGACCAACGTTTCGGCCTCGTCGAGGCTACCACCGTGAGGCAGGCATTTCGAGCGACGCACCGCTACAAAAAGGAAGCGATTGGCAAAGCCGTTTGCCGCCTCGGTGCGATTGATCCGGGCGCGCAGCTCATCCTCGGTGATGTGGCCGATGACCGAGATGTGCGGGTCAGTCGCACACAACGGAGAGTTCCTGGTCAACGTCGAGAGCTTGTCTCCGTCCCAGGCCTTGCGCACGATGGATGATAGGGTATTGCCCGGCCGCTCCATGACTGCCAGGGCGCTGCTGAACTCGGCCTCTGCCACCATGAGCCGCTTGTCGGCCACACCGGGATCGACGACACGGAGCTCCTGCGCCTTCGGGTCCCATTGCTCGACTTCATCCCGGACTTCCGCGATCAGCCCCTCACCAGAGGAAAGGCCGCCCTTCATACGTTCATTGAGCCACGCCTCGTCGGCCATCTGCATGATCGACCGGGCGCGACTGCCCGACGTTCCCTTGCGGCCCTTTGCACTCTGCCCGACCAAGACACAAAAAAGGTTCGCGTGGTGCTGATCGGCCT
>JBARNF010001020.1:0-2137 GCA_049802835.1 Bradyrhizobium sp. | reverse complement strand
GGATCAGGGCATCGTGTTCTCGGTCACCAAGGCGCCGAAATACGCCAACATCGACTACATCAATTTCTACAGCGACAAGCTCGACAAGGCGTTCGCGAAGTTCCCGGAGACCGACCTGCGGTTCACGCTGAACGGCATCCTTGGTCCGCAGGGCGGCTTTGCCGGCATGCTGCTGAAGCCGTGGGACGAGCGAACACGCTCCTCGATCAAGCTGAAGCCGCTGGTGCAGGCGGAGCTGTCGAAGATCGAGGGCGTCCAGGCTTTCGCCTTCAACCTGCCGGCGCTGCCCGGCGGTCCTGGCGGCCTGCCGGTGCAGATGGTGATCAGCTCCACCAACGGCTTCCAGGCGGTCTATGACCAGATGGCCAAGCTGAAGGATTCCGCTCGCAAGAGCGGCATGTTCATCGTGTCCGACAGCGACCTCGAGTTCAACCAGCCGGTGGTGCGGGTCTGGATCAACCGCAGCAAGGCCAGCGACCTCGGCATCACGATGCAGGCCGTCGGCAATACGCTCGCGGTGCTGCTCGGCGGCAACTACATCAACCGCTTCAATCTGGAGGGCCGCTCCTATCAGGTGATCCCGCAGGTGCCGCGCGACAAGCGGCTGTCGCCGGAAGCGCTGTCCGGCTATTATGTCGCCACCGCAGCCGGCCAGCAGGTGCCGCTGTCGACCGTTGTCAGCGTCGAGACCGGGACCGATCCGAACTCGCTGACGCATTTCAACCAGCTCAACTCGGCGACGTTCTCCGCCGTGCCGATGCCGGGCGTCACCGTCGGGCAGGCCGTCGACTTCCTCGAAAAGCAAGCCAAGAATCTGCCGTCCGGCTTCAGTCATGACTATCTGGCCGACGCCCGCCAATACGTCCAGGAGGGCAATCAGCTCGCCGTCACCTTCGGTTTTGCGCTGATCATCATCTTCCTGGTGCTGGCGGCGCAGTTCGAGAGCCTGCGCGATCCCCTGGTCATCATGATCAGCGTGCCCATGGCAATCGTCGGCGCGATGATTCCGCTGTTCTTCGGCGTGGCGACCATGAACATCTACACCCAGGTCGGTCTCTTGACCCTGGTCGGGCTGATCACCAAGCACGGCATCCTGATGGTGGAGTTCGCCAACGAGCTGCAGTTGAAGGAAGGGCTCGACCGCCGCTCCGCGATCGAGATGTCGGCGCGCATCCGTCTGCGTCCGATCCTGATGACCACGGCGGCGATGGTCACCGGTCTGATCCCGCTCTTGACCGCGAGCGGCGCCGGCGCGGCCAGCCGCTTCTCGATCGGCCTCGTCGTCGTCTCCGGCATGTCGATCGGCACGCTGTTCACCTTGGTCGTGCTGCCGGCGGTCTACACCGTCATCGCCACCAATCACCAGGCCGCCGCCCAGTCGCAGCGCGCCAAGGAGATCGCGCAGTTCGACGCCGAGCCGGAGCATGCGCTGAAAGCGATGTGAGCGGTCGCTCGCGCTCATCGAGATCAACGGCGGTTGCACCTGCAGCCGCCGTTTTGGTTTGGCAGGTCTCTCTACGCTCTCACTGTCGTCCCGGACGCTCTCACTGTCGTCCCGGGCCAGCGCAGACGCGCGCAGCGCGACGGAGCGCCGACCCGGGACCCACAATAGCCCCCAGGCGCCGCTGCCCGGGGGAACGGCCTGATTGCCCTCGTCGCCTGCGAGTTGCGTCTGCTCAGATCGGTGTTTTGAACAACAGGTTGTTGAGCCCGATCAGCAACACCGCGATCCCGATCGTCCCCAGGAATGCGAGGCCATAGCGGAACATCTGACGGCGGTGCGTGCGATATTCATCGGAATACGAACTCGCTGTCGGACGCCGAAGCGCAAACAAGCCAGGCCACTTCGGAGCGAAGGCGGCCATCGCGAAGCTTTCGCGAAATCCCAGCACCAACAGAATCATGCCTGCACCCATATCCATGATCATCAGGAGATGCAGGAGATTTTTCGCCATTTCGGACAGCAGCATCATGTCGGCAGCCGCGTCGTGTGAGAATGCCCTATCACTTCTCCTGCTGCGGATCGAGCGCATCGCGCAGGCCGTCGCCCAGAAGATTGAGCGACAGCACGACGAGAAAGATCGCGAGCCCCGGCCAGATCGCCATCCACGGCGCGTTGGTGAGGAAGCGCTGGGCG
>JBARNF010001019.1:0-1505 GCA_049802835.1 Bradyrhizobium sp. | reverse complement strand
GTCGCAGCGCGCCAAGGAGATCGCGCAGTTCGACGCCGAGCCGGAGCATGCGCTGAAAGCGATGTGAGCGGTTGTTGCGACACCCTGAGATCAACGGCGGCTGCATTGGCAGCCGCCGTTTTGTTTTGTGCAGCCACGATTCGCAATGGCGTCCCGGGCCAGCGCAGATGCGCGTAGCGCGGCAGAGCTGTGCCAGGCACATCGTCCTCGAAGACGAATTGGCTGTCGGGCCCGGCAAATGTGCTTGGCGACTAGTCCCGCAGCACAAGCTTCTTGCCTTCAACCTCGAACGTCTTCCCCTTCAGCGTGGACGGATCCTCGGCACCGAAGACGATATCGAGCCCGCGGACCTTATCGATGACGTCAGGAGGCAACTGGGATCGGCGCCAACTACCAAAGGTCCAGCCGGCTCCCTCGTCGATCCAATCGGAGTCGTCGGGGCCTTTTCGTTTCATGTCTTTCGACCACGTGATCGAGGCGACATAGTCGGTGCCGGGGTCGTCCAGACGTAGCTGGCGCATGAGCGATCTGATGAAGCGGTGCGCGGAATGGCTTAGCCTGACCGACCCGCGCGGTGGCGCCATCTTGCGGAACGCCGCATCGCTCGCGGCAGTGCGCGGCTGCGCGGGGATATCGCGGAAGCCACGCTTGAACAGGTCCGGATAGGCGGTGAATGCGATTGCCTGGGCGAACGACAATTCGGCGGTGATGCTGGAGAAGCGCTCCGCTCTGGCGACGGCCTGCGCATATGTTTCGTCGTCTTGTCCGGCGGGTGTGGGATCAGGGAGTTGCTTCTGGAACTGCCCGATCTCATCGACGAGCCGACTGGCGGTCCTTCGGGAGATGTCGCGACGTGTTGCGGTGAACGCGGTCTGCCGTGACGCGCCGGCTGGCTGGGCTGTCTCCAGGTCCGGGTAGGCGCGATAGAGCGGAGTAAGCGCCTTCGCGTGGATGGCAGCGAACAACGCGCGTCGCCTGGATTGGATCGCGTCAGTCGCGCCGGTCTGGTCCGCCTCGAACGCGAGCCGGCAGAATTCCTGCAGGTGCTGGATCATGAAGAGCGCTGCGCGCCGGCTGACATGGGCGTGCCATTGGGCAGGAGGAACCGCTGCGGCCGTCCAAACGACGTTGCAAGGATCTGTGGCCGGCGGGGCGGTGTCGGCCTGGGCCGCAGAGATGAGGGCCAGAACAGCAAGAGCCGGCAGGAGCAGCTGGCGGAGCGGGCGCATCGAGTCCGAGATCCTGCTGGTGTTCACTGCACAGCAGGATAGGAGCATTGCGGTAAATAGAACCGCACATCGTGACCGCAGAATCGAAGCGTTTGGCAGAAAATCAGCAGCCTCGCAGAGCACGCGGGCCGCCGACGGCCCCGCTACTGCTCCTGCTGCGGATCGAGCGCATCGCGCAGGCCGTCGCCCAGAAGATTGAGCGACAGCACGACGAGAAAGATCGCGAGCCCCGGCCAGATCGCCATCCACGGCGCGTTGGTGAGGAAGCGCTGGGCG
>JBARNF010001018.1:0-2207 GCA_049802835.1 Bradyrhizobium sp. | reverse complement strand
CATCGACTACGCGCTCAACGATGCCTTTAAGCGCGCGCGCCGCCAATTGCAGGATGAGGTACGCAAGATGCAGGGCCAAGTGAAGCCTCACGAAGGCTCTGCCTAAAGCGCTCATACCTTCGGTCCGCTCCTGGCGCCGAAGCTGGTCCGGCCGAACGTCCGCTTTGGGTCATTAGTGACATTTTGCGGTGCAATCATCGCGTCCGCTTTACCCCGAAAGCGGACAAAGCGACATTGCAACGCGTTGACGTAGCTCAAGCCTCTCACCGACGAATTTTCATATCCTGCGAAGGGGAAAAGAACTGCGTTGGGCAGGACGCTGCTATGGCCAGACTACTGAGAACCTTGCCAGATATTCCGCAAGCGCAACCCGTGGACGACGTGCTGGCACACTTTGGCGTGTCTGCGAGCAAAGGGCTTGCCGACGAGGAGGCTAGACACCGGCTGAAGGTCTTTGGTTCGAACACCGTCGTGTCGACGCGCAAAGCCAGCGGACTGGTCATTCTGTTGCACCAGTTCCAAAACCCGGTGGTTTATTTGCTCAGCGCCGCCGCCGCGTTGGCTTTTTATTTCGGTGAGCTTGCGGAAGGCGCGTCCATTGTCGCCGTGCTCACGGTCAATGCGCTGATCGGCTTTTTGACCGAATTGAAAGCCGCTCGCTCGATAGAGGCGCTGCGAGCGCTTGGCTCGCGCTCGGTGCGCGTGCGCCGGGATGGTCATGCTCGCATTGTATCGGCTGAGGAGATGGTGCCAGGCGACATCGTGTTGATCGAAGCGGGCGATGCCATATCAGCCGACCTACGGCTGGTGGAAGCCTCAAATCTTGCCGCCGATGAATCGACGCTGACGGGCGAGTCGGTCGCGGTGCATAAACATGTACACCCAGTCCCGCGCGAGGCGCGCATCGCAGACCGCACTTCGATGCTGTTCAAGGGCACCGCACTCACCCGCGGCAGCGGGGTGGGTGTGGTAACAGCGACCGGACTTTCCACCGAGCTTGGCCGCGTATCGCGGCTTGTTGAAGAGGCCGAGCCAGGCAGCTCGCCGCTGGAAAGAAAGCTTACGCGTCTGTCCACGCAGCTGGTCTGTGCCGCGCTCATTCTGACCGCGCTTATCGGCGGGGTTGGACTAGTCAAGGGCGAGGATCCTTTTCTCATGGTCGAGGCGTCGATCGCTCTGGCCGTAGCGGCGATACCCGAAGGATTGCCGATCGTCGCCACCCTCGCTCTCGCCCGCGGCATGTGGCGTATGGCTCGCCAGAATGCGTTGATCGAGCGCCTGTCGGCGGTCGAGACGCTCGGCGCGACAACGGTCATCCTTACGGACAAAACCGGCACGCTGACCGAGAACCGCATGACCGTGCGGCGGCTCTGGGTGTACGGCGGTGAAATCGAGATCGACAGCGGTGAGAGTCCTATCCGCGTTCAACTCGGCGACGACGAGCAATTCTTCCTCCTCCTGGAAATCGCGGTGCTCTGTAACAACGCCTTTCTGGAAAGCACTGGCGAGCGAGGTTCCGGCGATCCGATGGAACTGGCCCTGCTGCGCGCGGGTCTTCGCGCCGATCTCAGGCGCTCGACGCTGCTGCGGCGCAACGCCATTGCCCGCATGCACGCTTTCGATACGACCAGCAAGATGATGGCGACCGTGCATCACCACAGCGATCGATATCTCTTCGCGGTCAAGGGCGCGCCGGAAGCCGTGCTCGCCGCTTCCACCAAAGTGATCACCGAACATGGCGAGGCTGTGCTCGATCCCGAGATACGCAGCGAATGGCATGCACATGTCGAGCATCTCGCTCATCACGGCCTGCGCGTGCTGGCCTGCGCCACGAAGACGGGCATGCAGTCTGACGCGGCGCCGTATGAAGACTTGACGTTCGTCGGGCTCATAGGCCTGGAGGACCCGGCCCGGGCCGACGTGCCGCACGCAATCAGGCAATGCCGCGAGGCCGGCATCCAAGTCGTCATGGTCACTGGCGATCACGCCGCGACGGCACGGAGCATCGCCCGCGCGATCGGGCTTGGCCACACGTCCGCCAATGTCGTTGAAGGCAAGCATCTCGAGAGTATTATCGATCGCAAGGGAACCGGATTGTCCGACATCCGCATCTTTGCGCGCGTGAGCCCAGCAGAGAAGCTCGCGCTCGTGCGGGCCTATCAATCCGCGGGCGGCGTCGTCGCCATGACCGGCGACGGCGTCAACGA
>JBARNF010001017.1:0-6967 GCA_049802835.1 Bradyrhizobium sp. | reverse complement strand
CGTGGAAGCCCGTCTCGACCCGGATGCGCCCCGACCGCACCAGCGCGGCGAAGGCCATGCCGAGCTCGCCGCGCGCGGCGAGCTGGTCGGCGCTGCCGCCGCCGAACGCTTTTGCCGGATCGTCGCTGCGCAGCAGCCAGATCGCCTGCGTGCCGGCGGCGTCCTCGGCCAGCGCCGCAAGCTCGATCAAGGTGCCGATGGCCGAGTGGCCGGCGCCGAGCACCGCGACCGTCTTGCCGGCATAGCGGCTGCGTTGCGCACCTCGCACGTCGGGCATCGCATAGGCGATGCGTGCGCCATGCGCGGCCTCGCCAAGCGCCGGCAGGCCGTTGCTGCCGGCCGGATTGGGCGAGAACCAGGTGCCGGAGACATCGATCACGGCGTCGGCCTGCAGTGCTGCGTCACCCTTGCCGTTGCGATAGCGGATCTCGAACGCCGCGCCGGCGCGTGCCTTCGATTTGGCCTTGTCGAAACCGACACGGCTGATCGCGGTGACGCGATGCGACGTCCTGATTGCGTCGCGCAGCGCGGTGCGTGTCGCAAGCGGCGCAAGATAGGATTCGATCAGCTCGCGCCCGGTCGGATAGACCTCGGGGTCCGGCGAATTCCAGCCCGTCGCCGCCAGCAGCCGCGCCGCGGCCGTGTCGATGTTGTATCTCCATGGCGAGAACAGCTCGACGTGCTGCCACTGCCGCACCGCGTGCGCGGCCTCCGGACCCGCTTCCAGCACGACCGGCGTGAGGTCACGCTCCAGGGCATGCGCCGCTGCGGCCAGCCCGACCGGGCCGGCGCCGATGATGGCGACGGTCTTTGCTTCTGCCATGATGGTTACTCCTATTATTCTAGAATGATCGAATTAAACGGCAAATGATCACGCCGCCGGCCTCGCGGTGCTGCAGCCGCTGTCCTCGGCACAGCATTCCGAGACCAGGAAGCCGAGCAGGGAACGCATCACGTCGTATTCGGCGTGGCAGACCAGGGTGGTGCCCTCGCGCAACTGCGAGATCAGCCCGACCGCGACCAGCGCCTTGACGTGATGTGACAGCGTCGAGGCGGGGATCTTCAGCCGCTCCTGCAGCCGTCCGACCGGCATCCCGGCGTGCCCCGCGCGCACCAGCGCGCGGTAGATCTTCAGGCGTGTGGTGTTGCCGAGGGCTTCGAGCCGGGCGGCGGCGTCATCGAGCTTCATGCCATCAAGCATGCGACAAGGGACGGGCGAGAGTCAAACGATATTTCTAGAATATTGGAAATATAGGTAGGAGCCGTGCTGAGGCAGGCCTGCCCCACGGATGCGCGAACTTCGCTTGGCGCTATTTCAGCCGGTAGGCGGCGTGGCAGCCAACACAGGCGGCCAGTGTTTCTCCGAGCGCCTTCAGCGCCGGCTTGAGCTCGCCGGTCACTCCTGCATTCTGCGCCTCCATGGCGAAGCGGCTGGCGGCCTTGTGCATCGCCGTGCCGGCCTCCTGCATGCCCTGGGGCATGAACTTCGCCACCTCTGCTGCGCCGTGCAGCCGCAGTGAACTCATACCCAGGCGCTGCTCGGCTATGCGGCCGGCCTTGTCCGTCTCGCCGTCAGCGAGGGCCTCGTTGATCTGCTGCAGGGTCAGCAGATGGTCGCGCATGTTGGCGAGAGTGTGCTCGACGAGATCCGGCGGAAAGGCGACGCGCTCGCGCAGGTCGGCGGGCGCCGCCCGCTGGCGGCTGTGGTCATGATGACCGTGGTGCTGGGCAATGGCGATGCCGGACGAGAGAACCAGTGCCGCCGCGATGGCGGCGAGACGCATGCGCATGATCACCTTCCCTCAATCGTTCGCTCGGAGGTCTTCAGTAGACCGCGGCCTGCGATCAGGCATATGATCCTGATCATATGGCCGGGACCGACGATCCTTCTCCTGCCGGAGCGCCGAAACGTCAGCCACCGCTGGACTGGCAGTTCCTGGCGCGGTTGTCGCCTTTGCTGGCCGCTCTGCCGACGCCGGCCCGATTGCGGACGCGGCGCGTCGACGTCCCGCGCCACCGCACGGTGTTCTGTCGGGGCGATCGGCCACGGGCGATGTTCTTCGTGCTGGATGGCGAGGTGCGATTGCTGCGTCGCTCGCGCTCTGGCGACGATGTCATCCTGCAGCGTGCGCGCAAGGGTTTCCTCGCCGAGGCAAGTCTCGATCAGGCATCCTATCATTGCGATGCCGTCGCTGCGCAGAACTCATCGCTGCTGGCGATCGACCGCAAGGCCTTTGCAGATGCGCTGGGCCGTCCCGAGATCAGGGATATATGGTGCGGCCAACTCGCGCGCGAACTGCGCAATGTGCGCGCCCAATCGGAGCGGCTCAGCCTCAAGACCGCGCGCGACAGGATCGCGCATTTCATCGAGACGGAAGGCGAGGGCGGCATGGTCGAGCTCGGCCGGTCGAAGAAGGACTGGGCAGCCGAGCTCGGCATCACCCACGAAGCCCTCTACCGCGCGATGGCGCGAATGGAGCAGGCGGGTGAACTCCTCGTGAGCGGCACCCGCTTGCGTTTGCGCTGAGCTTTTGAGTCGAGTGAGCTCGCCTCGCCCCCCATCATCATTCGTCGTCGCGGCCGGACTTGACGGTTCTCGAATATATCGATAATTCTGGATATATGGAAAACGAGCAAGCGGTTCTGGCGCTGGCGGCGCTGGCGCAGCCGACGCGCCTGCAGGCCTTTCGCATCCTGGTGCAGCACGAGCCCGAGGGGTTGCCGGCGGGCGAGCTCGCGCGCCTGCTGGAGGTGCCGCAGAACACGCTGTCGGCGCATCTCGCCGTGCTCGCGCGGGCCGGTCTCGTCAGCTCGATCAGGCGCAGCCGCTCGATCGTCTATCGCGTCGATCTCGCGCGATTCCAGCAGGTCGCGCTGTTTCTGCTGCAGGATTGCTGCGGCGGACGGCCGGAGGTCTGCGCGCCCGTCATCGAAAGCCTCACCCCCTGTTGTCCGCCCAAGCGCAAGGAGAAGAGTCGTGCCTGATCGCATCTACAATGTGCTGTTTCTCTGCACCGGAAATTCGGCACGTTCCATCCTGGCCGAGTCGATCCTGCGCAAGGACGGTGCCGGCCGCTTCCGCGCCTTCTCCGCCGGCAGCACGCCGAAGGGCGCGGTGCATCCGCTGGCGCTCGAACTGCTCGCGCGCATGGACTATCCGACCGAAAACATGCGTTCGAAGAGCTGGACCGAATTCGCCGTCGCCGACGCACCGGTGATGGATTTCGTCTTCACCGTCTGCGACAACGCCGCCGGCGAAGCCTGCCCGGTCTGGCCGGGGCAGCCGATGACCGCGCATTGGGGCATCGAGGATCCCGCCGCCCTCGAAGGCAGCGACCTGGAGAAGCTCGCGGCGTTCACGACCGCGTTCCGCTACCTGAAGAACCGGATCGGCGCTTTCATCAATCTGCCGCTCAGCAATATCGATCGCCTCTCGCTCGGCACCCGGCTGCGCGAGATCGGGACGGGCGAGGGGGCAACGTCCTTCCGCTCCGACGTGGCATGATCCGATGACGACGTTCGAGCGCTATCTGACGATCTGGGTCCTGCTCTGCATCATCGTGGGGATCGGTCTCGGCCATCTGATGCCGGGGCTGTTCGCCGTCGTGGCGTCCGCGGAAGTCGCCCGGGTCAACCTGCCGGTCGCAGCCCTGATCTGGTTGATGATCATCCCGATGCTGCTGAAGATCGATTTCGCGGCACTCGGCGGCGTCAAGGAGCATTGGCGCGGTATCGGCGTCACTCTGTTCGTGAACTGGGCCATCAAGCCGTTCTCGATGGCGCTGCTCGGCAGCCTGTTCATCGGCCACGTGTTCGCGCCGATGCTGCCGGCGGGGCAGCTGTCGTCCTACATCGCCGGTCTGATCCTGCTGGCGGCCGCGCCATGCACGGCGATGGTGTTCGTGTGGTCGAATCTCTGCGACGGCGAGCCGCACTACACGCTGAGCCAGGTGGCGCTCAACGACGTCATCATGGTCTTCCTGTTTGCACCGCTCGTCGGCCTGCTGCTCGGCGTCGCCTCGATCTCGGTGCCCTGGACCACGCTGCTGCTGTCGGTGCTGCTCTATATCGTTGTGCCCGTCGTCATCTCGCAACTCTGTCGCCGCGCCTTGCTGCGGATGAAAGGCGGCGCCTTCGAGCGTACCTTGCGCGTGCTGCAGCCGGTCTCCCTGGTCGCGCTGCTGGCGACGCTCGTGCTGCTGTTCGGCTTCCAGGGCGAGCAGATCCTGAAGCAGCCGGTCGTCATCGCGATCCTCGCCGTGCCGATCCTGATCCAGGTCTATCTGAACGCGGGCATCGCCTATTGGCTCAGCCGCCGGCTCGGCGTCGCGTGGTGCGTTGCGGCTCCGGCCGCCTTGATCGGCGCCAGCAATTTCTTCGAGCTGGCGGTCGCTGCCGCGATCAGCCTGTTCGGGCTCGACTCGGGGGCCGCGCTCGCGACCGTCGTCGGCGTTCTCGTCGAGGTCCCGGTCATGCTGTCGGTGGTGCGCATCGTCAAGGCCAGCCGAGGCTGGTATGAAGCCGGGCTGCCGGCCTAGAGCCGGACCCGACTGCATCAGGACATCAAGCCGCCGGCCTCAGTGCCGTGGCTCGTCCTGCTCGTCGTCGTCCCCTTCACGCTCCCTGCGGGCGGGCTCGTAGCTCAGCAATCGGTTTTCGGCCCGCTCGTGCAGGACCGCAGACTGCGCGAGATGCGTCCAGGCCCCATCATGGGCGCGGCTCACCGGCACCAACTCCGGCGCGGTCTCCCGGCTGGTTTGCGCCACCGCCAGAATGCCACCAAGTCCCGCCACCAGGGCCGCGAATGTCAATGTCAGGTGCACGCTTACTCTCCTGCTCGCCGGGCGGTCGTTGGCCGGCCGCGCGAAGTCGGATCATGTCGCAACCGCGATGACGGCATCCCGTCGCGCCCTGTCAGCAAATTGTCAGCTTCTCTCGGGCAGGATGCTGCTATGTGCACGTTTCCGAGCATGCATCGATCTCAGCGCAATTCCGACATCGGACGTCCCAACTAAAAGCCGCACGGCATTTCTAGCGTTGCAAATGCTCTGCGCCTGAGCTCGTTGGGTGGAGCGAGTCGTATTATTTTCGGATATCAGAGCGCCAGGCCCCGGGAAGATCATGCAATTGCCTCAAATTGGACGGTTCATGCGCGTGATGGCGCTGGCGATGCTGATCTCGACGGCGGCGGCCGCGGCAACGGACGCGCGTGACGACGACCGCGAACGTCGCGACGCGATGCGCCGCGCGGTCGAATCCGGCGATGCCATGCCGCTGTCGCAGATTCTGCCCAAGCTGCGCGGCCGGATCGCCGGGGACGTGACGGGCGTCGACGTCGAGCGTCTGCGCGGCCACTGGCGTTATGAGTTTCGTATCATCGGTCGTGACGGCCGCGTGCGCGATGTCTATGTCGACGCACGCAGCGGGGAAATCGAGCGGATCGAGGAAAAGTAGATGCGCGTGCTGCTGGTCGAGGACGATCCGCGGCTGGCGTCCGATCTGTCGCGGACGCTGCAGGCCGCGGGCTATCTGGTCGAGACGTCGGGCGAGGGCGAACAGGCCTGGTTTCTCGGCGATACCGAGGATTATGGCGCCGTCATCCTTGATCTTGGCCTGCCGGGCATGGACGGCCTGTCGGTGCTGAAGCGCTGGCGCGGCTCGGGCCGGCACATGCCGGTGCTGATTCTCACGGCTCGCGCCAGCTGGGCCGAGCGGGTCGACGGCATCGATGCCGGCGCCGACGATTACCTGCCGAAGCCGTTCCGCAACGAGGAGCTGCTCGCGCGCCTGCGCGCGATCGTGCGGCGATCCTCCGGTCGAGCATCCCCGGTGCTCTCGTCGGGCGACCTGACGCTCGACGAGCGGCAGATGAAGGTGAGCCTGCGCGGCGTGCCGGTGGCGCTGTCGCAGCTCGAATACCGCCTGATTGCCTTTCTGCTGCGACAGAGCGGGCGCGTCGTGCCGCAGCACGAGCTCGAGGAGAATGTCTACGGCCTCGGTCATGATCATGATTCCAACGCGCTCGAGGTGCTGATCCGGCGGGTGCGCAAGAAGCTCGGCGCCGACATCATCGAGACCCGCCGCGGCTTCGGCTACATGATTCCGGAGGCGGCGGAATGAGACTGGGCTCGCTGCGGCTGCGGTTGGTGGCCGCGGGCACGATCGCCCTTCTCGTCGCGCTCGGGGTCGCAGGTCTCGGCATGGTCGTGCTGTTCCAGCGTCACGTCGCGCGCACCTTGGCCGGCGATCTCGACATCCATCTGCGCCAGTTGCTCAATGGTCTCGACGTCGACGCCGATGGCCGCATCGTCGTGTCCCGGCCGCCCGCCGATCCGCGCTTCGCCGTGCCGTTGTCGGGGCTGTACTGGCAGATATCAGACGATCACGGCCTGCTGCTGCGCTCGCGCTCGCTGTGGGATACGATCCTGGCGCTGCCGATCGACGAGCCCGGACCGAGCGACGTGCATCAGCATGATCTGGCCGGTCCCGACGGCGCGCGGGTGCTGGTTGCCGAGCGCGGCATCCTGATGAACCGCGAGCAGCAGACCCGCGTGCGTGCCGCCGTCGCCTACGACCTCGATGGCGCCACCATCGCGGTGCGCACCTTCGCCAAGGATCTGTCGATCGCGCTCGGCGTGCTCGCCTTGATCCTCGCGGTCGGCACCTCCGTTCAGGTCAGCCTCGGCCTGCGTCCGCTGGCGGTGTTGCGCCTCGGCGTCGCCGAGATCCGCAGCGGCAAACGTCGGCACCTTCCGGTCGACGTGCCGACCGAGGTGGCGCCCCTGGTCGAGGAGGTCAATGCGCTGCTCGACGCGCAACAGCGCGAGATCCTGCGCTCGCGCAGCCGCGCCGCCGATCTGGCACACGGGTTCAAGACGCCGCTCGCCGCGCTGACCGCGGACGCTGCGCGGCTGAAAGAGCTCGGCCAGATCGAGTTGGCACGCAACGTCGAGAGCGTCGCCGAGGC
>JBARNF010001016.1:0-4151 GCA_049802835.1 Bradyrhizobium sp. | reverse complement strand
GTGGCATGGCATCGACGCCGCCGATCAGGATGCTGGTGCGGTTGCGTGCCTTCATGATGTTGTAGGCGGCGAGCGCCATGTCGTCGTTGTGGAAGAACGCCGCATCGATCTGCGGATATTTGGTGAGGTAGGTCTCCCACAGGCGCGACGCCTTCGACACGTCCCAATCGGCCGGCTGCGTGTCCAGCACCTCGATGTTCGGAAACTGCTTGATGACCGAGTTGAACCCCTTGGCGCGGCCTTGCGCGCCGGTATGGCCGAGCGCGCCCTGGGTCATGATGATCTTGCCCTTGCCGCCGATCGCGTTCGCTAGCGCCTGCGTCACCGAGGCGCCCATGAATTCGTTGTCGGGCGCCAGGAACGAATGCACGTTGATCTGGTCGAGCGGCGCGATCAGCGTGTCCATGTCGATCACGGGAATGCCGGCATCGATCATCTTCTGCACCGGCTGCGTCAAGGTGCCGATGCCGAACGCCTGGATGGCGACGAAGTCCCATTTCTGCGACGCCATGTTGTCGATCGCGGCGCGCTGCTTCACCGCATCGAGCTGGCCGTCGAACCAGGTCACCTCGACGTTGAGCAGCTTGCCCCACCATTCCGCAGCCTGCTTGCCTTGGGCGCACCAGGTCGCCTGCAGACCTGCGTTGGAGAAGGCTGCCTTGAGCGGCTTTTCGGAGCGGCCCATCTCGGCAGCCATGGCCGGATTGATTCCGAAGCCGGCGAGCAGGGCCGCCGCCGAGCCCGCAGCTGTCGCCGCCTGGAGAAGATCGCGCCTCGTTTTGGAGGTTTTGTCAGTGCCGGACATCCCGTGCTCCCTACCCATTGTTGTCCGGCGGCGTCGTTGATCGCACCGCCGAGGCCTGCAGTGTTTCACAACCCTGTTGATCCGGCTACAGCCACATGTTGTGCGCTGCACCGCTCGTCTGCGGCGTCGCACGCGCGATGTCAGCAGGCTGTGATGTTGCGATGTTACGCGACGCTGCAAACATGTCTGCGCAAGGCGCTTCGGAGATTAACTTTGGCAATGACGCGCGTCGCGGTGATCGGCGACATCCACCACGGTCAGGATACGACGACGAAGCGCGGATCGATGGCGTTGCCGCTGCTGGAGCACTTTGTCGCAGAGGCCAATGCAAGCAGCGTCGATGCGGTCATCGAGCTCGGCGATCGCATTTCCGATGAAAGCCCCGTGCGCGATCGCGTGCTGGAGCAGGAGGTGGCCGATCGCTTCGACCAGCTCGCCGTGCCGCATCATCACGTCAGCGGCAACCATGACGTCGCCATGCTCAGCCTGGCCGAGAACGAGGCCATCCTGGGCCGTCCGACTGGATCGCGTGCGCTTGTCGTCGGCGAGATCAGATGCGTGTTCTGGCAGCCCGATGTAAGTCTCACGCGGGAGCGCGGGCTTCACCTCGCCCCAGGTAACATCGATACGCTCACGCGCCTTTTGCAGGACGACGACCGGCCGACCTTGCTTATCAGCCATGTTCCGCTGTCGGGCCATGCGCAGACCGGGAACTACTATTTCGAACGCAATCCCGGCCACGCAACCTATGCCGAGATCGACCTGATCCGGGCTGCGATCGCGGATGCGCCGTGCCCGGTGGTGGCGCTCGCAGGACACGTGCACTGGAATACGCTCACCATCGTCGACGGCACGCCGCACCTGACGCTTCAGTCGCTGACGGAGACGTTCATCTCTGGCGCTCCGGCGGAAGCGGCGGGCATGCTGGAGATTGGTGACGGCGCGTTGCGCTGGACCGTCACGGGACGCGAGCCCGTTGCTGTCACGCTGCCATGGCCGAGAGCGAGATCACGGTGGCGCGCGCCTTTGCCGGCGTTCGGATAGCGGGGAGCTCTGCTGATCGATCAGGCGATGCCTGTCGACATGTTCAGCCAGCGTTCATACGGGTACGCTTATGGTCCCTGAGATCGTCGCGCAGGCCCCAAAAGCAGGCTGAAAAAACAGGCTAAAAAAATAGAGCAGGGCAGCGGGCCCTGCTCGGAAATTGTGTCGACCCTTTAGATATCCCGCAAGTTCAGATTTGATCTTGTTAAGCGGGGTGACGCTGCTTGTTGCGCGCCAGGGTTCCTCCCGAGACTTGGACCACCAGACTTCCGCGAGCGTTAGCCTGAGGCCCGAATTCGTAGACGATCTTTTTGGGTTTGTCATCCTTTTCGGCAACGATTGTTCAAATTTCACGCAATCCATGAAATGATCGGTAAGTGCCTGCATCTCATGGTTTTTACTTGCCGATTTTCCCGATATGGGTGCCGAATTACCGCTTGACAGCGCGATGCGAGATTGCCTGCTCGGCGCGGCAGCGCGCACATCAGTCATCGGGCGCTGCCGAAATGTGCTGATTGTGCTTCCCGCAGTCTCGACTCGGGGCACGCGCTGAGGCAGAGAAGCTTCGGTCATTTGGCGGGCTTTCATGCGGCAGCGGCTGCAAGTGTTTCTTCCGATCGTGCTGATCGCACTGATGGTGCAGATCATGGCGCCGATTGGTGCAGCTTGGGCGGCGTCTGCCGCTGCGTCCGACCCGCTGCGCGGGATCGAGATCTGCCACAGCCAGCCCGGTGCACCATCCCCGGATGAACAGCGCGACAAGCACGTGCGGCAGTCCTGCGCGCTGTGCTGCGCGGCGCCGCTGGCCGCGCTGGAGGGGCCGCATCTGCCCCTCTCCGGTGTTGCTCCGCGTCATGCGAGCGAGGTCGTCTGGCGCGCCGCGGCTCCCGACGCATCTGGTGCGCGGGCCTGTTCGGGTGCGCAAGCGCGGGCACCGCCCGCGGTGTGATGCGCGCTGGCCGATAGCGGCCATTGTCTTTCCAGCACTGCCACCTGATTCGTCTGCCTGGCCCGACATGGCCGGCGGATATGCGCCAATGTAAGGATTCGGCGCATCGCGATGACCATCGAAAAGGATCATGAACATGACGTTCTTCCGACGCTCGCTGCTTGCCTTTGCTCTCCTGCTCGCCGGCTCTCCCGGTGTCCTCGCCGCGGATGTGACAGCGGGTGATCTCGTGATCGTGCAGCCGTGGAGCCGCGCCACGCCCGGCGGAGCCAAGACCGGCGCCGGCTATCTGACCATCGAGAACAAGGGCAGCGCGCCGGATCGCCTGATGGCAGTGTCCGGCGACATCGCGGGCAGGATCGAAGTTCACGAGATGGCGGTCACCAATGGCGTCATGACGATGCGGCCGCTCGAGAAGGGGCTCACGATCGAGCCGGGCAAGACCGTCGCGCTGGCGCCCGGTGGCTATCATCTGATGATGATGGAACTGAAGGCTCCGCTGAAGCAGGGCGACAAACTGCCGCTCACGCTGGAGTTCGAGAAGGCGGGCAAGGTGGTCGTGACCCTCGATGTCCAGGCGGTCGGCGCCAAGGGGCCGGGCGGCGAGGGCGGCAGCATGATGAAGCCGCACGATCACTCCGGCATGAAGATGTAGTTCGCCGATCGCGTCCAGGGGACAGGGGCCGATGCACCGTCGGGTCGGCAGTGCCGTGCTGATGGCGGGCTCGCTTGCGAGCCTGCGGCCAGTGGCTGTCCGCACGCGTCGATCTGCGCGGTTTCGGCAACGGCTGGTTCGTTACCTCCCGGTCGCCCTGCTTGCGGTGCTGCTGCAGCTGCTGGCGCCCGTCATCGCCTGTACGATGGCCGCGGCGGCCGGTCAGCCTGGCGATCTCGTCATCTGCCATGGCAATGCCGACGTGGCGCCGACGCCATCCGACTCTGACCACGACCGGACGGCCTGCAGTCTCAACTGCATCCTGTGTTGCCTGTCCCACGCCGCGGGCACGCTCGATACGCCGGCGCTCTCGACCTATGTCGCGCCGTCGCGCCGGATTGCGATCATCGACTGGCGTGGGACCGACTTCGGCCTCGTCCGTATCCTTGCACGATTCCAGGCCCAGCCACGCGGGCCACCCTTCTCATCCTGAGCAGACGTCGTCATTGGCGCAGGAGGTGCCTGCGCCAATTCGTCTTTGATCAGAAGACCGGCCATGCGAGCCGGCATTGGGGAAGGTCAACAATGTTACGTCGTCATGCCCTTGGTGGCGTGAGCGTGATCGCCATGGAGCTCGTGCTGTTGCAGCCGGCTACGATCGCGCACGCCCAGACCGAGAGAGAGCTGCCGTCCGTCAC
>JBARNF010001015.1:0-2039 GCA_049802835.1 Bradyrhizobium sp. | reverse complement strand
GATGCCCGGGACGAAGCCCGGGCATGACGAGCAATCCGTTGGCGGGCTTGCTCGACGCCGACGCCCGGCCGCGTCAAGTTGGCGCCCTGCTTCTCGATAGATAAGGGGGAGGCCGTCCAGTCGGGAGACGCCCTGATCGCTCCTTCAAGCGCCGATCTGCCTCGCGCGCGAGGCGTGCGATTGCAGCGCCCGGATGCGGTCGGCCAGGGTGCCGCCCTGAGGACCGCTTGCTGCCGCCGCCGCAGGGGCTGCCGCGACGCCGTTGGCGTTGGCCGGCTTGGCGGGAACAGGCTCGGCGGCCAGCATGGCCTCGATGGTCGAGTTGGGGCCCTCGATCTGCATCGCGAGCTTGGCGACCTCGGCTGCGATGTCGTTGATGCGCTCGCGCAACAGCGCATTCTCCATCCGCTCCTGGGCCCAGGTGCTCTCGGCCTGCTGCTGGATCGCGTTCATCTCGCGCTGCAGCTTGGTGCGCTCGTCGCGGGCGGCCTGCAGCTGTTCTTCGAGCGCGGCCTTCTCGGACTTGAGCCGCTCGAACGCGGCCGATTTGCCGCTGCCGTGGCCGGCAAGCTCGTCGCGCAGCTCCTTCAGGGCGCGATCGGCGGCCGCACTGGCCCCGCGCAGCTGGTTGTTCTCGAACTCGCGCTCGGCAAGCAGCTTGCCCTGGGTCGACAGCCGCGTCTCCAGGTCGGTGACGCGGGTCGCCAGCATCTCGGCTTCCTTGACCTGGACGATCAGCTGGCGGTCGAGCTCGGTGACGCGCTGGCTGAGATTCTCGACCCGCGCGCGGGCGTCGTTGAGCGCCTTGGTCGCGGTGTCGGATTCGTCGCGCTCCAGCGCCAGGCGGGCCTGGGTCGCCGAAAACTCCTTCTCGGCATCGGAGACACGCGAGCGCAGCTCCTCGACCTGGGTTCGCACCGACACCAGCTCGATCTGGCGGCTGTCCGCCAGCATCGACTTGTCGTTCAGCTCGGTGCTCAGCCGGACCAGTTCGCCCTGCTTGTCCTTCAGCGCCTGCTCGGCGGCACGCAGCGCCTCGGTCTTGGCGGCGAACTCCTCCTCGGTGGCGCGCAGCTGGTCCTTCAGCGCCTTCTCGCGCGCCTCCAGCGCAAAGATCGCGGCGTTCTTCTCGCCGAGCTCGATCTTCATGCGGTTGATGGCGTCGGTCTTCTTGCCGAGATCGGCGAGCTGGCCGGTAGCCTTGTTCTTGAGCGCATCGACGCTCATCTCCAGCCGCCGTGCCGACATCGCGAATTCCGCGCGCAGCTGGTCCTTGTCGGCCTGGATCTCGGCCATCGACAGCGGCGTGGCCGCCTCCAACCGGCGCGTCGTCAACCGCACCGCACGATTGTGCACGAGCGGCACGATCATCAATGCACAGAGCATTGCGATCAGAAATCCGATCGCAAAATACATGATCGGCTCGACCATGACGCGCAACTCCCCGGCCAGAAATACTTAACAGAATCACAATGCCACGGCCGGCTGGCGCAAAGCCAGCCCATTGCCGTGTTAACCTTGATCCGTCATGGGGGAACGTGGCGCGGCGGTATCAGAACGGGTTCCAGGTCGCACTCGGGGTGAATTTGAGATAGCCGACATTGGCGCCGAGCCGCAGGCCGATGCCGGACCTGATCGGCACCAGCACGATGTTGTTGGCGGTGAGCGCCGTCATGCCGAAGCCGCCGACGATGTAGGCCGAGCCGTCGATGCCGACGAAGCGCTGGTAGATCGCGCTGGTGGCCGGCAGGTTGTAGACCAGCGTCATGGTGCGCGCACCGTCGCCGCCCCAATCGAAGCCGAGCGAGGGGCCCTGCCAGTAGACCCGCAGATCGCCGGCGTTCTTGGTGTAGAGCGTGCCCTCGCCATAGCGCAGGCCGGCAACGAAGGCGCCGGCGCCTTCCTCGCCGAGGATGTAGCCGTTCGGCAGGCCCCATTGGCTGACGGCGCGCTCGATCACCGAGGCGAGGCCGCGCGAGACGTTGCCGAAGAAGCGGTGGCCGGCATTGACCAGCTCGTCCGGGCCGAAGCTGTCGGGG
>JBARNF010001014.1:0-1869 GCA_049802835.1 Bradyrhizobium sp. | reverse complement strand
GCCCATGACTTGAACCAGCGGTGCACCGCAGGCACATTTTGCTTCTCCAGTATCTTGCGGACGCGCTGCGGACCGGCGATCGGATCGCAATTCTACCCCGAATAATCTGAACAGGCGGCGGAATACTCGACGGCCCGCCGCAGGTGGCGCCGTTCAACGCGGTTGAATCAAACTCTCCTCGGGCTCGGCGGAGACCGGTGTTGTCGCCGCATCGGCACGACGCACTCGCAACAACAGCAGGCCCAATACACCGACTGCCGCCGAGATGACGACGTAATAGACCGGGCTCATCTTGTCGCCGGTGGCGGCAATCAGCCAGGTGATAGCGAAGGGCGCCAGCCCGCCGAACAGGGCAACGGCGGCATTGTAGATCAGCCCCGCGCCGGTCGAACGGATGCCCACGGGAAACAATTCCATCAGCAAGACCGGGGTCGGGCCCCAGATGAAGGCCATGACCAGGGACGTCACCATCTGGGCGAGGATCAGCCGGCCGAGGGAGGGCTCCGCCAGGAGATGCTGCACCGTCAGCCACACGACAGCGGCATAAACGATGGTCGCCGGAAGAACGACGATCCGGCGGCCGACCCGATCGGAAAGACTGCCGGCGAGGGGACAGAAGACGACAATCAGCGCCGTAGACAGAACGGACGAGAGCTGCGCTCCGCTCATCGGAATTCCGAGTTGGCGGACGGCATAAATCGGGATGTAGAGCAGCATGACGTAGTATGAAACGGTGCCCATGACGACGATGCAGAAGCCGACCGCGAGTTCGCGCAGATGCCTCGTGAAGAGCTCGGCGAGCGGCGTATTCGCCGGCTTCTGCTTCGATTGCAGATAGCGTTGGAATTCCGGCGTTTCATCGACGTTGGAGCGAAGCCAGTAGCCAAAGGGGCCGATCAAGATCCCAAAGAGGAAAGGAACTCGCCAACCCCAGCTTTCCAGCGCCGCCGGCGACACATAGGTGGTGGCGAAGTACGCCAGCAGCGCACCGAGCGTGAAGCCGAGCGCCTGCGACACCATCTGGAAACTGCCATAGTAGCCGCGGCGGCCCGTCGGGGAATATTCGACCAGCATGGCGGTCGCATTGGAGAATTCGCCGCCGACGGAAATGCCCTGGATCAGCCTCGCGACCACCATGAGCAGCGGCGCGGCAATGCCGATCGCAGCGTAGGTCGGCAGCAAACCGATCAAGCCCGTGCCGATCGCCATCATGATGATCATCAGCGTCAGCGCGCTTTTGCGGCCGAGGCGATCGGCATAGAGCCCGAACAGGACACCGCTCAGCGGACGCATCGCAAAGGCGACGGCGAATGTCGCAAACGTCAGCAGCATCGAGTTGACCTCGTTGCTGGCCGGGAAGAACAGCTTCGAGATGATCGGCGCGAACATCCCGAAGATGGCGTAGTCGAACCATTCGAAGGCGTTGCCCAATGTTGAAGCCATCACCACGCGGCGACGCATCGCTGCCGTGGCATCGTCCGACACGGGATTTCCTGATCCGGTACGGTCTTGTGCACCCATTGCGTCCCCCATCTATGTTTTGTCGTTTAGTCTCGATTCAGCCGGGCCGTAGGGCAATCTGGACGAACACGGCGCCGCCGAGCATGATCGCGTCGTCGAAAATAAATGCGGGAAGCTTCCCGGGCTCCGGTTTCGGGATGGGCGCGGACATCATGGCGCCGGCTCGTCAGCCACGGCAGGATCGCGCTGCGGAAATTCAAGAGGCCCCCCCATCGACATGTTGTTGCGCACCAGGAGCCGATAGGCTTCAAGGGACGAAAGGCTTCCACCGACGTATTCGGCCAACGCGGCAACGGTCGCCGACAGCAAGCCAAGCATAAATAGTTATAAAATGCAATAGTCTTAATT
>JBARNF010001013.1:0-12623 GCA_049802835.1 Bradyrhizobium sp. | reverse complement strand
TGCGATCACGATCAGCATGGTCTGGCCCGAGACCAGGACGCCGGCAAACTCGGTCGAGAACGACGTCAGCGGTTCGGTTCTGACACCTTCAGGTCCGAAAAAGAGCAGCCCCAGGCCGACCAGGGCGAAATGCAGTGCGACTGAGACCGTCAGGAGCAGCAGCACTGTTCCGTCGGCGATGGGACGAAACACGATCCGATCCAGCAGCGGGGCGATCGGCGTGATCAGCATCAGCGCAAGTACGAGCCTGACGGCAAGCGGAGGATCCAGGCGCATGACAAGCCAGGCCGCACCGACGACGGCCAACGGAAGCACGAGATAGAAGGACAGCGCGCGGGGCAGGAGCCGAAGTTCGCCGGAGCGCGCCAGGGAGATGATCTCGATCAGGGTTGCGAGGCAGGCGAGGATGACGACTAGCGCCCCCGTGCCAGGAAACCGCTTCGCATCCAGGGCTGCCAGCGTCAGCGCGGTAAACGCGGCGATATCGCCAAAGGGAATGAAGATGACCCGTGTCACCGTGAAGATGAGGACGGTCCCGATCGCCACCAGCGCATAGACTGCGCCGGTGGCGATCCCGTCGATCGCGAGGATGGCTGCGATGTCGCTCGTCATTGAGACGCCGTTCCTCCGTTCTGACTGCCTGTCGTCTTTCGGCTACGGCGCGTACTTCCAGGCGCCGCCGGCCAGGCGCACCACGACGAGCGAGCGCTCATCGACGCCGGTCACCGCGCCGGGCTTGAAGTTGTAGACGGCATGCACGCCTGGCAGCTCCTTGGTGCTGAGGATCGCGTCCCGCAGCGCGCTGCGGAATTCCGTCGTTCCAGGCTTCGCGGTCTTGAGCGCGCGCTCCGCAGCGTTGGCGAAGATCAGCCAGGCGTCGAAGGAGTAGGCGGAGAAGCCGTCGGTGGTCGGGATATTGTGGGTCTTCTGGTAGATTGCGCGGAAATCCAGCGCGATCTTCTTGGCAAAGTGCTCATCGGGAAGCTGCTCGGCAACGATCACGGGGCCGGCAGAGACCTGAATGCCTTCGGCCGCCTTGCCGCCGACGTTGACGAAATCCGGATTGACCAGCGCGACGGTACCGTAGGTGTTGCCCTTGAAGCCGCGCTCGGAGAGGGTCAGGAGCGGCAGCGCGCCTTGCGTCCCCGAGCCGCCGTCCAGCACGGCGTCCGGCCGGGCCGCAAGCACCTTCAGGATCTGCGCGGTCACCGAGGTGTCGGTGCGGGCATATCGCTCGTTGGTCTGTACCTTGATGTCGGCGGCGGCTTCGGCGGCCTTGGCGCCGTTGTAGACGAGGTCGCCCCACGCGTCGGAGAAGCCGATATAGCCGATGTTCTTCACGCCATCGCGCTTCATGCGATCGGCGACGATCTTGACGAGAAGAGAGGCGGGCTGCGGCACCGATACCACCCACTGCTCAGGCGATTCCGGCAGCTTGCCGATCGGCGAGACGGCGATCATCGGCACTTTCAGCTCGCTCGCGACCGCCGCCATGGCGATCGTCGAGGGTGCGGTGGCTGTACCGATGAGAAGGTCGACCTTCTCTTCTTCCACAAGCTTGCGCGCGTTGCGGGTGGCGGCCGACGGGTCGGAGCCATCGTCGAGCTGGATCAGGCGAATGGTTTCGCCGTTGATGGTCTTCTTGTATTCATAGGCGGCGTTGATGCCGCGCCCATAGGGGATTCCGATCGAGGAACCGTTGCCGCTGAGCGACGTGACGAAGCCGATGATGATGTCGGCCTGCGCCGCCGGGGCTGCAAAGACCCCGGCGACAAGTGCGAGTAGGCTCAGCGTCTTGCGCATTTGCGTTCTCCTCCGTTGGTGCTGGATAGGAATGCCTCGAAGCTGCCGCGCGGGGAGCCCGAACGACGAACGAACCGATTGAAAGCATTGCTGCAGCGCCAAATCCTGGGCGCGACCGAAGAGAGTTTGCGAGCCGGGCGCTCAGCAGCCATGATGTCGCTTGCCGCTCGAACAATGGGCCCTTCGGCGAATGCGAGCGGGCCTGTCCTGAAGCGTCGAAAGGTCGTTGACGCGGCCGCGATGCGCGAGCGGCGATGCTGCTGCTGCCGACTGTTCGAGCACGGCGACTGTCCACACGATCGAGTTTCTCAAAATCGGTGCCCTGCAGCATCATTGTCATGGTCACCGGTCCCTGGCCGGCGAGGAATTACTTAAAGCCTAAAGTATTAGCGGTGGGGCCGTCAACACGTGTCACGGCGCTGTCAGAAAAAAATGTCGTTGCATACAATTTCGTCAGAGTGCGGCGTTTCCGTGCTGCTCATCCGTACGGAGAGACCGTGCTCGCCCTTGCTCCGACGGTGCCCGTGATTGGCGCTGCCGCGCGCATTTGACGCGTGAATTAGTTTATGATTGAAGTATATTCATCGGCAGTCGACGATCGATCCTCTGATCACCGCTTGAGGAGAAGGACGATGCGCATCTTCTGGCAGAGCTTCGTTGATGCGAGTGTGAACGCGCCCTACATGGCGCGGCTGTCGGAATACCTCAACAACATCGCTGCGCCCGGCACGACGATCCATGTCGAGGGCATTACGCCGCCGGACCGGGAGTTCGGACGGCTTGCTGAATTGCGCTGCGCCGTCCAGGCGATCGATAACGGAATCGCGGCAGAGGAGGGCGGGTTCGACGCCTTTGTCATGGGGCACTTCCAGGATCCCGGACTCTACGAGCTGCGCTCGGCGCTCGACATTCCCGTGATCGGGACCGGTGAGGCGACGCTGCTGGCGGCTTCGCAACTCGGCCGCCGACTCGGGCTTGTGACGCTCGATCCCGTCTTCGAGGTCTGGCACTACGAGCAGGCCGAGCGTTACGGTCTCGGTGGTCGCGTGGTCCATGTCACCGGTCTCGGCTGCAAGCCGGCGGATTTCGCCGACGCGTTCGCCGGAAACCATGCAGCGCACGCGCGCATGATCGAGGACTTCGTCGCCTGCGCACGTCCGCTGGTCGAGCGCGGCGCCGATGTGGTGATCCCCGCCGGTGTGCTGCCGGGCCTGCTGATCGGGAGGGAGCACGGCCTGAAGATCGGGCACGCGCCGGTGGTCAACTGCGCGGCCGTGGCTCTGAAAAGTGCCGAGATGTGGGTGCAGCTCCGGCAGCTCAATGGCACCGAGCCAAGCCGCGGGCCGAGCTTCAAGCGGGCCAGCGCCCAGGCGCGCGCCGATTTCCGCGCGCTGCTTGCCCGTGACAGCCACTAGTCTTTGTGAACTAGCCTTGGAGAACAAGTCTTGGGGAATAAGTCATGATGACTCCTGAAAAGATCCTGTACGAGACCGAGGTGACGGCGACCGGAGGTCGGGATGGCAAGGCCGCCAGCGCCGACGGCCTGCTGTCGGTGTCGTTGTCCTTGCCGAAATCACTGGGCGGTCCCGGCGGCGAGGGCACCAATCCCGAGCAGCTCTTTGCGGCCGGCTATGCCGCGTGCTTCCTTGGGGCAGTCAAGCTCGTGGCGCGCACCCGGAAGGTGGTGCCGTCTGCAGAGCCGTCCGTGACGGCAAAGGTTGCGATGGGGCCGGTCCCCGTCGGATATGCGCTCGCCGTCGAACTGAAGGTCAATTTGCCCGGCGTCGAGACATCGTTGGCCGAAGAGATCGTCGCCGGCGCGCACGAGCGCTGCCCCTATTCGAATGCGACCCGCGGCAATATTGACGTCAAACTGACGGTGGTCTGAGGCGGATGAGCGAGGCGGGCGGCCGGTGACCAATACCTTACGCATACCGTATGATGGCGTCGTGGTTGCGGCTCCCGTCACGATTCCCTATGTGCGCTATTCCATCGAAAGCGCGCAATGGTGGATCGGTCGTGCCTTGAGCGCACTCGTCGCGCAAGCCGGCATCAAGGCCTCCGACATCGACGGGCTATGCGTCTCCAGTTTCACCATGGGGACTGACAGCGGGATCGGATTGACGCAGCATTTCGGGCTCTGCGTGCGCTGGCTGGATACGATCCCGCTCGGTGGTGCCAGCGCCGTCGCGGCGTTGCGAAAGGCGGCACGCGCGGTTCAGGCGCGCGACGCCGACATCGTGGCATGCGTCGCCGGCGATACCAACCACGTCGATTCGTTCAGGCTGACGCTAGAGAACTTCTCGCGCTTCAACCAGGATGCCGTCTACCCCTATGGGGCGGGCGGCGCCAATTCCAGCTTCGCGCTGATTGCGCGCAACTACATGCGGACCTTCGGGGTCACGCGTGAGGATGTCGGAAAGATTGCCGTCGCCCAGCGCACCAATGCCTTGCGTAACCCGCATGCGCTGATGAAGACGCCGCTGACGATGGAGCAATATCTGGCTGCACGGCCGATCTCGGATCCCATCCATCTGTTCGATTGCGTGATGCCATGCGCCGGCGCCGAGGCCTTCCTGGTGATGCGGGACGAGACCGCGGCGTCGCTCGGGCTGGCAGCCGCGCGACTTCTTTCGACGATCGAGCGGCACAATGCCTTTGCCGACGACCCGATGCAGGTCCGCGGCGGCTGGGCGATGGACGCAGGCGAGCTCTATGCGATGGCCGGCGTCAAGGCTGACGATCTGGACGTCGTGCAGACCTACGACGACTATCCCGTCATCACGATGATGCAGTTCGAGGATCTCGGCTTCTGCAAGAAGGGGGAAGGGGCCGAGTTCGTTCACCAGCACGATCTCACGATCGACGGTGACTTTCCGCACAACACGTCGGGCGGGCAACTCTCGGTCGGGCAGGCCGGCGCCGCCGGCGCCTATCTCGGCCTCGTCGAGGGACTGCGGCAGGTCCTGGGAACTGCTGGTCCCACCCAGGTCAGGAATGCGAGCCTCGCCTTGGCCTCGGGGTTCGGTATGATCAACTATGACCGCGGTCTTGCCTCGGGCGCCGCGATCCTTGCAGGGCCTTCGCGATGATCGAGCCGATCAAGCCGCCCCGGCGCAAGAACCCGCTGCTGCGGACGCGGCTGCCTGCCTCGCCACCGCGACCGCGCAGCAGGACGTCGCATGGGTTTACGCGCGCAGCCGCCGAAGGCCGCTTCGTCCTCCAGTGCTGCGAGACCTGCGGTGCCTTTGCCTACCCGGCGCGTGAGGCCTGCCCGTCCTGCCTGTCGGCCAGCCTTGCATTCGTCGATGCGCCACGGCGAGGTGCCCTTGTCGCCGAGACGACGGCGCGGGTGCCGAGCGATGTTTACTTCCGCGAACGGGCGCCCTGGCGCATCGGCCTCGTCAAGATGGACTGCGGTCCGACGATCGTCGCGCATCTCCATGCCGACTGCATGGAGGGCGCGCCGGTTCGGATGTCGTTTCAACTGGACAAGAGCGGTCAGGCGGTGGCCTTTGCCCATCCCGAAGGGGAAACTCCCAACATGGCCGACGACAAGCAGTGGCGGGAAATGACGGCCGATCCGAAACTCCGTCGCGTGCTCGTGACCAACGGCCGCAGCGTGATCGGCCAGGAAGCGGTCGCCGCCTTGAAGGGCGCCGGCGCCAAGACAGTCTTCGTCGGCGTTGCCGAACCATGGCGGCCTTTCGCTGGCGAGAAACTGCTGCGCGGTCAGGACGGGATCGAGATCGTCACCCTGGATGCGGCCGACGAGAAATCTGCGGCCGATCTCGCAGCCGACATCGGCGGCAAGGTCGATATCCTCGTCAATACGACGGAGTATGTGCGGCCGGGCGGCCTGCTCGACCGCAGGGGCACCAGCATCGCACGGGACGAGATCGACCAGGCCTATCTCGGTTTCATCAACCTCGCGCAAGCCTTTGGCCCCGCGATGCGGATGCGTGGTGCCGATGGCATCAATAGCAGTGCCGCGTGGGTCAACATTCTCTCCGTCTACGCGCTGGCGAACTGGCCGGCCTTTGGCGCCTATTCGGCCTCGCAAGCGGCGTGCCTGTCGCTCTCGCACTGCCTGCGCGCCGAGCTCAGGCCCGGCGGCGTCAGGGTGATGAACTTGTTCACCGGGCCGGTCGACACCGAATGGTTCCAGACCGTGCCGCCGCCGAAGGTCGCGCCGCGTGCAATCGCGCAGGCGATCGTGTCGGGACTGAGAGGTGGGCTCGAGGAGATGTATGTCGGAGATGTCGCCCAAGAGATCCGGCAACGTCTCGCAGCTAATCCGAAAGCGCTCGAACGCGAGCTCGACAGATGAAATCGAGATTTCAACCAAGCCGGAGGACGTGACGATGCAAAGCAACAATCTCCTGGAACTGGCGGGTGCGATTTCCTCCGGCGCGGTGCGCGTCGTCGACCTGACCTTCACACTCAGTCCGGATTTTCCGGTCATCGTGCTGCCGCCGGAGTTCGGCCAGGCGGCGCCGGTCCGCATCCAGGAAATCTCGCGATACGACGATCGCGGCCCGGCCTGGTACTGGAACAATGTCACCTTCGGCGAACACACCGGGACGCATTTCGACGCGCCAATTCACTGGTTCACCGGCAAGAATCTGCCGAACAATGCCGTCGACACGATGCCGGCCAAGGACATGATCGCGCCGGCCTGCGTCATCGACTGCTCCGCGCAGGCGGCCCAGGATCCGGATTTCCTGCTGACCGTCCCGCTCGTCGAAGCCTGGGAAGCAAAGCACGGCCGGATTCCCGAGCGGAACTGGGTGCTGTTCAGGACCGACTGGTCGAAGAAGGGCTGGCGCGACTACTCCAATCTCAGGGACGATGGCGCGCACACGCCGGGCCCGAACCCGGCCGTCATGAAGTGGCTGGTGGAGGAGCGCGGCGTCATCGGGTTTGGCACCGAGACCATCGGCACTGATGCGGGGCAGGCCGGACATTTCGAGCCGCCTTATCCGGCGCATCACTTCCTGCACGGTGCCGGCCGCTACGGCCTGCAATGCCTGTGCAACCTGGATCAGCTTCCGGCCACCGGAGCCATCATCGTCGCCTCGCCGCTGAAGATCCAGAACGGCTCGGGCAGTCCGCTTCGCGTCATCGCGCTGGTTGCGCCGATCTGACGTGAACGCATTGCGCTTGCCAATCGGAACAAGAACTTCTCACGAAAGACGGGTGCGATGAACTTGATCGAGAGCCTGCTGGTTTCCTCTGCATTGCTTGTTGCCGCCCCGCACGTTGCGCAAGCCGATATCCTTGTCGGCTTCGTCACCGGTCTGAGCGGGCCGGTATCCTCGATCGGCATTCCGAACGCGAAGGGGATCGCGGCAGGACAGGCCTATATCGGCGAGATCGGCGGCGAGAAGGTGCGGGTCATCCAGCTCGACGACGCCTCCGATGCCACCGCTTCGGCACGCAACGCGCGCAAGCTCGTCGAGCAGGAGAAGGTCGACATCCTGATCGGAACCTCGGGCGCGCCGCAGACGCTCGCAATGGCAACCGCCGCGATCGAGATGAAGGTGCCGATGATCGCGGTGTCTCCGATCGCGGCCGTTTCGAACGGCGAGGGCGGGCCCTGGGTGGTGCAGACGCCGCAACCGATGCCGCTCCTGGTCCAGGGCATCGTCGATCACATGAAGGCGCACGGATTGAAAACGGTCGCGTTCATCGGGTTCACGGATGCGCTGGGGGATCTCCTGTACGACTCGCTGTCGCAAAGTGCCAAGGCCGCGGATATCAAGGTGATCGCCAACGAGCGGTACGCCAGATCCGATTCGTCGGTGACCGCGCAGGTGCTCCGCGCGCTCGCGGCTCGTCCCGACGCCATCATGCTCGGCGGTACCGGCACGCCTGGCGCGCTGCCCGCCATTGCCCTGGCCGAGCGCGGATACAAGGGACCGCTCTATGGCAACAATGGAATGATCAGCGCCGACTTTCTGCGCCTCGCCGGCAAGGCCGCCAACGGAATCATATGTCCGACCGGACCGGTGATCGCGGCAGAGCAGCTTCCGGCCGGCAATCCGATCCAGAAGGTCGCGCTGGATTTCCGGGTGGCCTTCGAGAAGGCGAACGGCGAGGCGCCGACGGATGCATTCTCGTCCTATTCCTTCGACGGCTGGCTGCTGCTCGCCGATGCCGCCAAGCGCGCGATGGCGACCGGCGCCAAGCCCGGTTCGCCGGAATTCCGTACTGCGCTTCGTCAGGCGCTGTTTGCGACCAAGGAGGTCGTCGGGACGCAGGGCGTCTATACCTACACGCCGGCGGATCGGCATGGCGTCGACGATCGTTCACGCATCATGGTCCAGATCGAGGACGGCAAATACAAGCTGTTGCCCTGAGGCGGGAGGCCGTTCGTGACGGAGAATGATGCGGCGGCCAATATCAGCGAAGCGGACGGCGGGGAGAACGTGACGCCGGCCTGGGCGCGTGCAGTGGTGTCGTTCCCGCCGTCGGACCGGATTCTCTCCACCATCCTCACGCGGCAGGCGGAGCGCTACGCCGAGCGCATCCTGCTGGTCGCGGGGGAGGCGCGCTGGACCTTCGCGCAGACCGCGGAGATCGCGGCGGCGTCGGCCCGGGCGCTCGTCGATGCCGGGATCAAGCCGGGCGATCGGGTCGCGCTGATGTGCTCGAACCGTGCGGAGTTCCTGCAGGTCTATCTCGGCTGTGCGTGGCTCGGGGCGATCGCAGTCCCGATCAATACGGCGCTGCGCGGCTTCCAGCTCTCCCACATCTTCCGCAACTCGCGTCCCGCGCTCCTGGTCGTCGAGGCTCAGTTCGTCGGCGCAATCGATAGTGTCGCGGCGGGTGTCGAGCTGCCGCCTCTGACCTGGATCATCGGAGCTGTCGCCGGGACGATCGATGCCAGGCTTGGCGCGTCACCGTTGCCGGCTCTCGCGGCCGCGGCTCCGGCGGGCGCGGTCCGTCCCGGCGACACCGTTGCGATCCTCTACACATCCGGCACCACAGGGCCTGCAAAGGGTGTGTGCTGCCCGCAGGCGCAACTGTTCTGGTGGGGCATCTATTCGGCGCGGGCGCTCGGCATCCGCGAGGGCGACGTGCTGTTCACGACGCTGCCCCTGTTCCACACCAACGCGCTGAATGCGTTCTATCAGGCGCTCCTGAACGGATGCACCTACGTGCTGGAGCCGAAATTCTCCGCCTCCGGTTTTTGGGCCGCCGCGCGACGGCACAATGCGACGGTCGGCTATCTGCTCGGCGCGATGGCGTCGATGCTTCTGGCCCAGCCGAAGAGCGCTGACGATTCGACGCATCGTCTTCGCGTTGCACTTGGCGGCGGCGTGCCGCCGCAAGTCCACGCTCCGTTCCTCGATCGGTTTGGCGTGCCGCTGGTCGACGGCTACGGATCGACCGAGACCAATTTCGTGTTCGCCGGTGCGATGCCGTCCGATCGTCCGGGAACGATGGGCTATCTGGCCGACGGGATCGAGGCGAGGGTCGCCGACGAAAACGATTCAGCGCTTCCTGACGGACAGGCCGGGGAGCTGATGCTTCGCGCCAGCGAACCGTTTGCTTTCGCCTCCGGCTATTTCGGCATGCCGGAGAAGACGGTCGAGGCCTGGCGCAATCTGTGGTTCCATTCGGGCGATCGGGTCGTTCGGGATCCGGACGGACACTATCGCTTCATCGACCGCATGAAGGATTCGATCCGGCGGCGTGGCGAGAACGTATCCTCGTGGGAGGTCGAGCAGGTCATCCAGTCCCATCCCGCCGTCGCCGGCTGCGCGATCTACCCGCTGCCGTCGGAGTTGGGAGAAGACGAGGTTGCGGCTGCGATCCTGCTCGAACCGGGCCAATCGCTGCAGCCCGTCGACATCCTCAGGCATTGCGAAGGGCAGATCGCCTATTTCGCCATCCCGCGCTATGTGCGCATTCTGAGCCAGATGCCGCTGACGGAGAACGGCAAGATCAAGAAGGGCGTGCTGCGTGAGGCGGGCGTAACCCCCGATACGTGGGATCGCGATGCGGCCGGACTGAAATTGCGACGCTGACCGTCGCGTCCGCTCAGGGTTTTTGCAGCGCGCCCCGGACGGCGCTCTTGAGCTCGTCGAGCTCGCCGATCAACCCGTCGAACCGATCCGCCGGGAAATCCGCGAGCAGCTCGGCAAGCCATGCGCCGTGACTCTTGGCCATTCGCCTGAAGGTCTTGCGGCCTTCGACGGTCATGCAGACGATCTGCACGCGGCGGTCGAGGTTCGACGGCGTGCGGGTGATGTATCCGTCCTCGACCAGGCGGTCCACGATCGGCGTGAGATTCCCGGCCGAGACCATCAGGCGCTTGGGCAGTTCTCCCAGCACGAGCCCGCTCGGTTCGCGGTCGAGCTGAGCGAGAACATCGAAGCGAGGCATCGTGAAATCGAACTCTTCGCGAAACCGGCGCCGCAGCTCGCCTTCGATCAGGGTCGTGCAGGCGAGCAGCCGGAGCCAAAGTCGCGTTTGAGCCCGGTACTCGGCTTCGTGATCCGTCGCATTCCTGGCTGAAACAGACGGGGACTCCTTCGCGAATGCCAATCGAATCTCCTGGGCTTCGTGGCCTTTGAAAGCTGGCGTAGCTCTCGTGGACGCAAGATAGTTCGTGCCAAAAGTAGATTCAAGGCTGGGCCCGAGGGTCTCGGAATCGGCCCCGAGCCGTGTCCAAATTACGCTGTATCTCAAGATCGTCGCGGCGGACTTTGAGCCGGTCGCCCCAGGGGCAGAACCACCTTGACAATGCACGCGCCGACGAAATACTTTATGCTTAAAGCATTTTCGACGACAGCTCGGCACACGGCGCGACGCGCGAAAGCGAGGGATCATGCGCATAGTCTGTATCGGCGGCGGCCCGGCCGGTCTCTATCTCGGTCTGCTGATGAAACGTCGGCATCCAGAGCACGTCATCACGGTCGTCGAGCGCAACAAGCCCTACGATACGTTCGGCTGGGGCGTCGTGTTCTCCGATGCCATGATGTCGGCGATGCGTGTTGCCGACCCCGAGAGCGCCGCCGAGATTGAGGACGCGTTCAATCACTGGGACGACATCGAACTGGTGTTCAAGGGAACGCGCCAGCGCACGAGCGGCCATGGCTTCATCGGTATCGGGCGCAAGCATCTGCTCAACATTCTCCAGAGGCGCTGCGAGGCGCTGGGTGTCGAGCTCGCCTTCGAGCATGAGGTCGAATCCGATCTCGAATTTCCCGACGCCGACCTGATCGTCGCCTGCGACGGCATCAATTCCAGGATACGCGCCCGCTACGCCGAGCAATTCCAGCCGGACATGGTGATCCGGCCGAACCGCTATATCTGGCTTGGCACCAAGAAGGCGTTCGACGCCTTCACGTTCGATTTTCAGAGGACGGAGCACGGCTGGTTCCAGGCGCACATCTACAAGTTCGATGCGGAGACCTCGACCTTCATCGTCGAGACCACGGAAGAGGCCTACAACGCCCACGGGCTGGGCGAGCTCGATCAGCAGGCGTCGATCGAGTTCTGCGAGAAGATATTCGCCGAGACGCTCGATGGCGCGAAGCTCCTGACCAACGCCCGCCATTTGCGCGGCTCGGCGTGGCTCAATTTCAGCCGGCTGATCTGCGGCAAATGGAGCGTATTCAACGGCAAGTCTCATGTCGTGCTGATGGGGGACGCCGCGCACACCGCGCATTTCGCCATCGGCTCGGGCACCAAGCTCGCGCTCGACGACGCCATCGAGCTGGCCAACCAGTTCAATCGCCATGGTCACGATCGCGACAAGATCGAGGCTGTGCTGGAGGCTTACGAAGAGGTGCGCCGCGTCGACGTGGCGCGCATCCAGAACGCTGCGCGCAACGCCATGGAATGGTTCGAAGTGGTCGGCCGGCGCTATGCCGACAGGCTTGAGCCGCCGCAATTCTTCTATTCGATGCTGACTCGCTCCCAGCGCATCAGCCACGAGAACCTTCGCCTGCGCGACCGCACCTGGCTGGAAGGATTCGAGCGCTGGTTCGCCGCGCGTTCAGGCATTGCCGTCAAGGATGGCGAACGGGCGCCGCCGCCGATGCTAACGCCGCACCGCGTGCGCGGCCTTGCGCTTGCGAACCGCATCATGGTCTCGCCGATGGCGATGTATTCGGCGCAGGACGGGCTCATCAACGACTTCCACATCGCCCATCTTGGCGCGCGTGCCATGGGCGGCGCCGGGCTGATCTTTGCCGAGATGACCTGCGTCTCACCGGATGCGCGGATCACGCCGGGCTGCCTCGGGCTTTGGAACGAAGCGCAGCAGGCGCAATGGCGCCGCCTGGTCGATCTCGCTCACAGCGTCGGACACGCCAAGGTGGGAATTCAGCTCGGCCATGCCGGACGAAAGGGCGCGACCCGGGTTCCCTGGGAAGGAATCGATCAACCGCTAGAGTCCGGAGATTGGCCGCTGATGTCGGCGTCGGCGCTGCCCTATCTGCCCCACAGCCAGTTGCCGCGGGCGATGGACCGCGGCGACATGGACCGGGTGCGCGACGATTTCGTCGCGGCAACCCGCCGTGCGGCAGCAGCCGGCGTCGAGTGGCTCGAACTCCATTGCGCCCACGGTTATCTGTTGTCGAGCTTCCTCTCGCCGCTGACCAACCGGCGCACGGACGAATACGGCGGCAGCCACGACAACCGCGCGCGCTTTCCGCTGGAGGTGTTCAAGGCCACACGCGCGGGGTGGCCATCCGATCGGCCGACGTCGGTGCGGTTGTCCTGTCATGACTGGACCGACGGCGGCAACCCCCCGGCCGATGCGGCGATCTTCGCTGCGATGTTCAAGGAGGCAGGGGCCGACG
>JBARNF010001012.1:0-3399 GCA_049802835.1 Bradyrhizobium sp. | reverse complement strand
CCTACGAGCCGTCGCTGGGGTCGACCTTGCTGTCGAATGGTCTTCTTCAGCGGCCGCAGGTTCCCGCCAACGATCCGCTGAGCCCTATCCGGCGCATGTCCCAGCCCGAGAAGATCGCCTTCTTCTCGTAAGACCGAACGTCAGCGGCTCCAGCCTGTCGCCGGACCGGTGTCCGCCACACGGCCATCGGCAGGTGACGCAGGTCACGTACGCTCGTGCATGACCCGCCTAACGTGATCCTCACGCCATCGCGCATCGCGCATTGCTGGAGGAGAACGCCGTGTCCGGTCCGACGTCCCGTGCTCATATCTCTGGTTGGAAATTGCTGCTCGCCGCCGCGCTGCTGGGGTTGATGACCTGTGCCGGCGCGAGTTCAGCAGGGGCCGCTGGCGGCGATATCGAAAGCCTCCAGACGCCGCCGCGCGCGCTGACTGCGCCGCTGCCGAACACGGCAGACAGCAAGGACACGCCGGCCGCCCAGGCGCCAGAGCCGCGCGTCGCACTCGTGATCGGCAATTCGAGCTACCAGAATGCGCCGACGCTCGACAATCCGGACAAGGACGCGCATGCGGTCGCACAATTGTTGAACTCGGCCGGCTTCGAGGTCATCACGGCCACCGACCTCACACAAAGCGAGATGCTGAAGGTCGTACAGGATTTCTCGAGCCGGGTCGCAGCGCATGGTCCGAACGCGGTGGCGATGGTCTACTATGCCGGTCACGGCGTTCAGCTCGCGGGCGAGAACTACCTGATCCCGATCGACGCCCGCATCTCCGCGCCGTCGGATCTCACGACCAGCACGGTCCGGCTGGTGGACCTGATGGCGACGCTGGATGCCATCCCGAGCCGGATGCGGATCGTCGTGCTCGACGCCTGCCGCAACAATCCATTTCCTTCCGTAAACGATGCCGGACGCGGATTGGCCATCGTCGATGCGCCAAACGGCTCGATCGTCGGCTATTCGACCTCACCCGGCGAAGAGGCGCTCGACGGGCGCGGCGAGCACAGCCCTTACGCGCAGGCCTTTCTCAATCTCGCGCAGCAGCCGAACCTGCCGATCGAGCAACTGTTCAAGCGCATCCGTCTGCGCGTGAATCAGACGACCGACGGTCGGCAGACGCCTTGGGAGAGCTCGTCGCTCACCAGCGATTTCACCTTCTTCGGCAATACGCTGGTCGCGGCGGCACGCCCTGCTGAAAATGCGCCGGTCATCCAGATGGCGGCCAACCTGCCCAGCCGCTCCGTGCGTCAGGCCTATGACTACGTGCTGTCGGAGAACCGGCCGCAATATTATCACGAGTTCATCGAGATGTACCCGCGCGATCCGCTGGCCGACCGCATTCGTGCGCTGCTCGCCGGCCTCGTGCAGGCCGCAGCGTGGCACGAAACGGTTCTGGCGAACTCGCCGGCAGCCTACAAGAGCTTCAGCGAGACCTATGCCGACAGTCCCTATGCGCCGGTCGCGCTTCGGCTGCAGGTTCAGCCTCGGGCGGTCCCCGTGCTGCAGCCGAGCCGGCTGATGCTGCCACCGCAAATGACGCCGGTCGCACGGCCGCCCAACCTCGGCGATCAGCTGAACGGCCGTCCCGGCCCACTGCCGAAGCTGCCAGCCAGCAACCTGCCGCCACGACAACTGCCGTCGACAGTGGTCACCAACGGTACCCCGATCAACAAGGGTGGTCCCCAGAAGATCCTCGACGCGACGTCACTCGGTCAGAGCAATAAGGTGAGTCAGACCGTGCCGCCGTCAAACCAGGCGTCGGCTGCCAAGAACCAGCGCGATCCGCTCAAACGTATCTCGAGCCCTCGCTTAGAGACCCGCGTTGCCCAGCGTCCCCCTGGCAGGTCCGGACCGTTCAAGTCGAATGCCGCTGCGTCGCGTCCGCCATTGGCGCGCGGCCCAGGGCCGATGCACGGGCCTGGCGCCCCGCACCTCGGCTTCCGCTGAGGCCAATCCAGCAGGGGTCAGGCGATCAGCCTGGCATAGAGATCGGCATCGACATTGCCGCCGGACAGCACGATCACGACTGTCTTGCCCGCGACGTCCAGCCGTCCCGCCAGCAAAGCTGCAAGCCCGACCGAGCCGCCCGGCTCGACCACGAGCTTCAGCTCGCGGAACGCAAAGCCCACCGCGCGCCCCACCTCTTCATCCGACGCCTCGACGGCAGCCGACAACAAACGGCTGTTGATGGCGAAGGTGATCTCGCCGGGGATCGCGGCCATCAGTGCATCGCAGATGGTGCGCCGCTTCGCGTCATGGGCCTCCCGGTGACCGACACGGAGCGAGCGGGCATGGTCGTTGAACCCCTCCGGCTCAGCCACGACCATTTGGGTGTGCGGGAAACGTGCCTTCACCGCAGTCGACACGCCGGCGAGCAGGCCGCCTCCCGATGCCGGCACGATCACCAGATCCGGCGACAGACCGAGCGCTGAAATGTCCTCGACAATCTCGCGACCGACCGTGCCCTGCCCTGCGATCACGAAGGGATCGTCGTAGGGCGGCACCACCGTCGAACCACGTTTTCCGGCGATGTCGCGCGCAATCGCCTCACGGTCCTCGCGGTCGCGGTCGTAGAGCACGACCTCGGCGCCAAACGCCTTGGTGCGCTCGCGCTTGGCCACCGGTGCATCCGAGGGCATCACGATGGTGGCGTGCATCCCCAGCAACTGCGCGGCATGGGCCACGCCCTGCGCGTGATTGCCTGACGAGAATGCAACGACGCCGTTGGCGCGGGCCTCCTCCGGGATCGAGGCCAGCTTGTTGTAGGCCCCGCGGAATTTGAACGAGCCGGTCCGCTGCAGCACCTCGGGCTTCACGAACACGTTGGCTTTGAGCCGCTCGGAGAGCACGGGGGCTGGCAGCAACGGCGTGCGCACCGCGACGGGCGCGAGAACGCGGGCCGCCGCATCGATGTCGGCAACGGTGACGGGCAGGATCGGCGAATGGGCTGTCATGCCCGTGACTTTATCGCGCCCGGCCGCCGAGAGGCAAGCCGCGGCCACCGCCTGCGGCTCGGCCCCGGCTCAGGCCGCGCGCGCCGCCAGCTGCGGAACCGGCGCCGGCCGCCGCAACGGATCGGTCCAGGTCAGGATCTCGAAACGACCATCCTCGTGCTCGACCAGCGCCGTGCAGCTTTCGATCCAGTCGCCGCAATTCATGTAGCGGAAATCCGGCTGGTCGCGAATGACCGCGTGGTGGATGTGTCCGCAGATCACGCCGTCGAGTCCGCGTCGCCGCGCCTAGGCGGCGAGCGTACGCTCGAACTCGCCGATGAAGTTGACGGCGTTCTTCACCTTGAGCTTCGCCCATTGCGATAGCGACCAATATGGCACGCCGAACATGCGCCGGAAGAAGTTGACCAGACGATTCATCTGGATCGCAAAGTCATAGGCCTTGTC
>JBARNF010001011.1:0-1825 GCA_049802835.1 Bradyrhizobium sp. | reverse complement strand
CGCGGCTCCTCAGAGTGTGAGAATCTTTCGGCAACGAGCATTTGCCACGGCCGCGATGCTGTGATTCGCTGGCATTGCGCGCGAAGCAGGGGCTGGCGATGGCTGACGAGCGATTGTTCGAGGATTTGCCCGAGCAGGAGAGACCGCTGGCCGAGGGGCGCGGTGCGCTGCGACTGCGGGTGCCGGAACGCAGTCAGATCGGCCTGCAGGTGGCCGCATTGGACGATCTGATTTCGGAGGATCATCCGGTACGTTCAGTTTGGGCGTTCGTCGAAGGGCTCGATCTGTCGGCGTTGCATGACGTCATCAAGGCGCGCGAGGGCCAGCCCGGACATCCGCCAGCAGCACCGGAACTGATGTTGGCGCTTTGGCTATGGGCCACGGTCGATGGGGTGGGCAGCGCCCGCCAACTGGATCGGCTGTGCCGCGATCATCTGGTCTATCGCTGGTTATGCGGCGGGGTGTCGATGAACTATCACAGCCTGTCGACCTTCCGTATCGCGCATATGGCAGTTCTGGAGCGGCTTCTGGCGCAGGGCGTGGCGTCGATGGTGGCGGCTGGATTGGTGTCGCTCGACACGTTGGCGCAGGATGGCTTGCGGGTGCGCGCGAGTGCCGGGGCGAGTTCCTTTCGCCGGCACGCGCGGCTTGATGATCTGCTCACCGCGGCGCAGACGCGGGTGGAACGCCTGCGCGCTGAAGTTGAGACGGATCCGGCAGCTGGCGATCGTGGCCGGCGCGCGGCAAAGGAGCGTGGCGCCCGCGAGCGCGAGGCGCGGATCGCGGCGGCGCAGGAGCGCATGAAGGAACTGGAGGCCGAGCGGGAACGGCGAGAGAAGACCAACAAGAAAGAGGTCGCCAAGCAGAAGGAGCCGCGCGCTTCGACCACCGATGCCGAGGCGCGGGTGATGAAGATGGCAGATGGTGGCTGGCGCCCGGCTTACAACATGCAGATCATATCGACGCCGAAGCACCAGGTGATCGTTGCGGTCGACATCGACACCACCGGTTCGGATCGCGGTCTGGCCCGACCGGGGATCGAGACCGTGCACGCTGAAGGCTACGAGCCCTCCAACTATCTGGTCGACGGCGGCTTCACCAAAAACGACGACATCGAATGGGCCCATGCCAAGGATATAAAGATGTGGTGCCCGCCGGGGCAGACCAGGCATGGCACCGACCCCTATGCGCCGAAGAAAGATGACGGGGTCGGCGTCGCGGATTGGCGTGAACGCATGAAGGGCGAGGAAGACAAGGAAGGCGAGGCGCTCTACCGACTGCGCGCCGAGCACGAATGCATCAATGCCCATGCCCGCCGCATGGGCCTGCGCCAGCTCTCGCTGCGCGGCAAGATCAAGGCCCGCATCCATCTGCTGTGGTTCGCGGTCGCCCACAACATGATGCGCTTCCTCGCCTTGCACGCCAAGGCGCAGGCAGCGGCATGAACAGGGGAACCCACGCCAGCAGGCGCCCACAAAGCACCGCCAGCATCGGCCTGGCACCGGGCAGGTTTGGCCAGATCGCGGTCATTCGGCGCCGGCTCAACCGAAAAGCTTTGCGGTCGCCGTCTTCGAGCCTATCAAATGTAAAATTCTCCGGGCGAGAGCGAAACATTCTCCCCCTGTCAGGATGAGGTTCGGGGAATGTTGCGGAGCTCACCGCTCACCATTGAATACGAATTTCGGCATTTCCCATTTGTAGCGGATCGCCAGCAGGCGGAACGACAGGCCGAGCACGAAGGTCAGCGCCGTACACACCTCCGCATTCAGCTTCAGGCCGAACCCGGTCGAATAAAACAGCCCGGTGACGATGGAGACGCTGGCGT
>JBARNF010001010.1:0-19907 GCA_049802835.1 Bradyrhizobium sp. | reverse complement strand
GCCTCGCGCTCGGCCGCGGCGAGCCGCTGCCCGCCGGCAAGCTCGCCGAGGGGCAATCCACCGCGCCTGTTCTGGTCGAACTCGCCGCCTCACGCGCCGTCGAGATGCCGGTGGCGCAGGCGGTGGCCGCGATTCTGGTGGGAGCGGTCACCATCGACGCTGCCATCGAGGCGCTGATGATGCGCCCGTTCAAGGCGGAGGAATGAGCGGCGTACACGCGCCAACGCCTTCACAGCCGTCATGCCCGCGCTTGTCGCGGGCATCCACGTCTTGGATAATGCGCGGAGAAGGTAAGACGTGGATGGCCGGGACCTCTGAAAGACGCGCTTCGCGCTGTCACCCGGCCAAGACGAGTGGAAAGAGAACGGCATCATGAACTACTGGCTGGTGAAATCCGAACCCTCGGTGTGGTCGTGGGATCAGCAGGTGGAGAAGGGCGCGAAGGGCGAGGCCTGGACCGGCGTCCGCAACTACACGGCGCGGCAGAATCTGGTGGCGATGAAGAAGGGCGACCTTGCCTTCTACTATCACTCCAACGAGGGCAAGGAGATCGTCGGCATCGCCGAGATCATCAAGGAAGCCTATCCCGATCCGACCGACAAGACCGGCAAGTTCGTCTGCGTCGACATCAAGGCGCACAAGGCGTTCAAGACCCCGGTGACGCTCGCCGCGATCAAGGTCGACAAGACGCTCAGCGAGATGGCGCTGGTGAAGCTGTCGCGGCTGTCGGTGCAACCCGTCACGCCGGAAGAATGGAAGCACATCTGCCAGCTGGGCGGTGTGTAGGCGTGCAAGCGCTTGTGAGACGCGCAAGACACCAGCGCCATTCGGGGTAGCTCCGGAGCTGCGGCCGCCGGGAGCAGGCTGTGTCCTTTCAGGCACCGCGCCATGGTGCTACGTTCACCTGTGGCAGGGAGCACCTGCTCCCTGTTCCCTACCGAACGGGAGGACGACATGTCCGAGAGCGTCTACAAGACCATTGAACTGATCGGTACCAGCAGTGAATCCTGGGAAAGGGCGGCCGCCAACGCGGTCGAGCAGGCCGCAAAGTCACTCCGAGACTTGCGCGTTGCAGAGGTCATCAAGCTCGACATGCAATTGGACCCCAAGGGAAAAGTCGAAGCCTACCGTGCCAAGATCAACGTCTCCTTCAAGTTCGAGGGCTCGTGAGTTCACCTGCCGTCACCTTGCGGCCGGAGTGCTGAAGGGGGCGTCGAACAGGCTTTGTTGCGTGCCGGGATTGATAGTCAGCAGCGGACCGCGTCGTCCGCTGCTGATCTCTGTGATCATTTGTTCGACTTTGAAGACCTTCCCATGTTGGAACGGATGCATGCCATGCGCAGATTGCCCGTCGTGTTGGTTTGTCGCAGCCCCGGGCGCTTGCACCGTCGGGCAAATCACCTTCACATTTCCGCTCGTCCCTGCTGCCGCATGAGGGGCGTTTCGCGACCGTCACGAACCGTTGGCAGTGGGATGCGATGGGCGTGTGTCGTTGCAGCGCGAGTCGTTCGCGCGGACGAACAATGATGCACGCACGGTCAAGTCGCGCGGTCCTGATATCCCGATGCTGATATCAAGCTCGCGACGGCGCTTACGCGCCGCGCGGGTGATGGTGGCCAACAAGCCCGGCGCACCAGGGAGAACGCGAAGCAGCCGTTAAAACCGTTGCGCGGGGAAGGCCGGGCGTGTTCGGCCAGACCTGTGGTACCTGCCGCCTGCATTTTCTTCCGCAGGCGGGCCACGGGCGCGGCCAGCGCCCGGCCTTCCCCGCGCCCTCATGATGTCGAGGGCGGAGAATTCAGCATGGCTCGGGCGCAGATGTGCCGCGAGAATGAGAGCGCATGCGTTCGATCTGCCTGTCGAAGCCAACGCTGCATGAGCCAACACAGGTGTCGTCCCGGGCAAGCGCGAAGCGCGCAGACCCGGGATCCATAACCACAGGGCTTAGTTGTCTTGCGCGGGACTCACAGCATGCCTGTTTCTAACATCACGCGGTATGGGTCCCCGCGTGCGCGGGGACGACACCGGTTGTTTGGCGCGCGCTCGGCCCTCGCGATCCGGTCAGAAAGAATCGAGACAAAAAAGAAGGGGCCCCAGCTTGCGCTGGAGCCCCTCGACGGTCAGGGCATTGCCGGGTATTTGCCCGAACCGAAGTTGTGGACCTGGCCCTTTCGGGCCAAGTCCCGGGAGAACTCAGTAGTTGTAGGCGCGCTCACCATGGTCGGTGATGTCGAGACCTTCGCGCTCCTGCTCCACGGTCGGACGCAGGCCGATGATCACGTCGACGATCTTGTAGAGGATCGCCGAGCCGATGCCCGACCACAGCAGCGTGGCGAGAACGGCCTTGCCCTGCGCTATCATCTGCGTGGCGAAGTCGTAGGTGCCGGCGTTGTTGCCGGTGATGTTGGTGTAGTCGGTGATGCCCACGCCACCCAGCGCGGGGTTGACCAGGATGCCGGTGCCGAGCGCGCCGATGATGCCGCCGATGCAGTGCACGCCGAACACGTCGAGCGCGTCGTCATAGCCGATCGCGTTCTTCACGGTGGAGACGAAGAACAGGCAGACCGGCGAGACGATCAGGCCGAGCACCAGCGCGCCGACCGGGCCGGCATAGCCGGAGGCCGGGGTGACGGCGACGAGGCCCGCGACCGCACCCGAGCAGATGCCGAGCAGCGAAGGCTTGCCCTTGACGGCCCATTCACACAGCAGCCAGGACAGCGCCGCACCGGCGGTGGCAACCATCGTGTTGACGAAGGCCAGCGCGGTGACGCCGTTGGCTTCCAGGTTCGAACCCGCATTGAAGCCGAACCAGCCGACCCACAGCAGCGAGGCGCCGATCATGGTCATGGTCAGCGAGTGCGGAGCCATCAGGTCCTTGCCGTAGCCGGTACGCTTGCCGATCAGCACGGCGCCGACGAGGCCCGCGATGCCGGCATTGATGTGCACGACGGTGCCGCCCGCGAAGTCGAGGGCGCCGGCACCGGCGAGCCAGCCGACAGCGCCGGTGACTTCGTCGAGCTTGGCCTGGGCCGCGGTCTTGGCAGCGGCGTCGGTGGCAGCGGCGAGCGCCTTGGCGGCGGCGGCGATGTCATCGGGAGCAGCGATGTACCAGACCCAGTGCGCGATCGGGAAGTAGATGAAGGTCACCCAGAGCAGGATGAACAGCATCACGGCCGAGAACTTGATGCGCTCGGCGAAGGCGCCGACGATCAGGGCCGGTGTGATCATCGCGAAGGTCATCTGGAACACGAAGTACGCCAGCTCCGGGATCACCACGCCGTTGGAGAAGGTGGCCGCGGTCGAGTTGGCGTCGACGCCGTGCATGAAGGCCTTGGAGAAACCGCCGATCCACGACGTCATGCTGCCGCCGTCGGTGAAGGCCATCGAGTAGCCGTAGAGCGTCCAGACGACGCCGACCATGGCGACGATCGCGAACACCTGGGTCAGGACCGAGGCCATGTTCTTGGTGCGGACGAGGCCGCCATAGAACAAAGCGAGGCCGGGGACCGACATCATCAGGACGAGGGCGCTGGACACGAGCATCCAGGCGACGTCGCCCTTGTTGGGAACGGGGGCGGCTGCGGCAGCGGCGGCAGGCGCGTCTTCAGCGAACGCCACATCGGCGAGGCCTGCGACGCAGAGCCCTGCAATTGCGAGCGTAACCCATCCCGCGCTGGTTGGACGCTTGAACGTCATTTTCTTCTACTCCGTAAGTGTTCTGGTTTGAGCGCGAAATCAAAGGGCCGCAGCGTCGGCCTCGCCGGTGCGGATACGCACGGCGTGGTCGAGACCGATCACGAAGATCTTGCCGTCGCCGATCTGTCCGGTCTTGGCGGCCGTGGAGATCGCGTCGATGGTCTTGTCGACCTGGTCGGCGGGGATGGCGACTTCGATCTTGATCTTGGGCAGGAAGCTCACCGCATATTCGGCGCCGCGGTAGATTTCCGTATGGCCCTTCTGGCGGCCGTACCCCTTCACTTCGGTCACCGTGAGACCATGAACGCCGATGGCGGTCAGGGCGTCCCGGACTTCTTCGAGCTTGAATGGCTTAATGATCGCCATAACAATTTTCATGGGTCCTATCCCCGCTTGGGCCCGGCACGGACGTTACCGAGCGCTTCCTGTCGACTGAGGTTCACCACGCGGAGAAAGCTTCACGACGCGGGCACAGCCAGGGGGCCTATAATCAAATGCCGTGCCAGACGGCTCGTGACGGCTAACGAGCAGTGAACACGGGGCTTTTCCACCCCGAGGGGGACTGTCGGGACCCGTGCTATTCGGTCGCGCCTAAGGAATGGGCATATCTGCGCATTTTCTGCGCATGTCAGGCTCAAGACACAATGCTGCTCACTGCGAGGGCAGAGTTGGCCGACTCAGAACAAATCAAATGGCGCCAATTACTGCAGCGCTTCGCCATGCTGGGAGATGTCGAGCCCCTCGAGTTCATGCTCGCGGGACACCCGCAGCGGCACGAAGGCGCTGACCAGCTTCAGAAGCGCCCAGGTCACCCCGCCGGACCACACCAGGGTGACCGCGACGCCGTAGAGCTGGGCCAGCAGCTGTTTCGGGTTGCCCTCGATCAGTCCGGCGGTGCCGCCGATCGCGGCGGTTGCGAACACCCCGGCCAGCAGGGTCCCGGTCAGGCCGCCGATGCCGTGGACGCCGAACACGTCGAGCGAGTCGTCGTAGTTGAAGCGGTGTTTCAGCGAGGTGCAGGCCCAGTAGCAGATGATGCCGGCCAGCGCACCGATCACCAGGCCATGCCAGGGCGCGACGAAGCCCGAGGCCGGCGTGATGGTGCCGAGGCCGGCGACGGCGCCGGAGATCATGCCGAGCACCGACGGCTTGCGGCGGGTCGACCATTCCAGCGCGCCCCAGGTGATCGCCCCGGCGCAGGCCGCCAGATGCGTGGTCAGGATCGCCATGACGGCGTGGGCATTGGCCGCGAGCGCCGAGCCGCCGTTGAAGCCAAACCAGCCGACCCAGAGCAGGCCGGTGCCGACCACGGCGAGCGACAGGTCGAACGGCGAGAGATTCTCGCTGCCGTAGCCCTGGCGGCGTCCCATCACCAGCGCCGCCACCAGCCCGCCGGTGCCGGCGGACAGGTGCACCACCAGGCCGCCGGCGAAGTCGACGACGCCGGCCTGGGCCAGGAAGCCGCCGCCCCAGATCCAATGCGCGAGCGGAACGTAGACGAAGATGAACCAGGCGATGCCGAACAGCAGATAGGCGGAGAAGCGCATGCGGTCGGCCACCGACCCCGCCACCAGCGCCACGGTGATGATCGCGAACGTCATCTGGTACAGCATGAACAGGGCTTCGGGGATGGTCTTGGCGCCCGGATGGACGCTGTCCATGCCCATGCCGGCGAGGAAGGCGCGGTCGAGCGTGCCGATCCAGGTGCCGTCGCCGACGAAGGCGAGCGAGTAGCCGAACGCGACCCACAGGATCGAGACGATCATGACCGCGGAGAGGCTTTGGGCCATGGTCGCCAGCACGTTCTTCTTGCGCACCATGCCCGAGTAGAACAGCGCCAGCCCCGGGATCGTCATCATCAGCACCAGCGCGGTGGCGACGATCATCCAGGCGGTGTCGGCCGGTTCGATGGTGGACGGCGCTGCGGCCAGTGCTGGTGTGGTGAAGGCGACAGCGCCCGCTGTAACGATTGCAGCAGGCGCGCGCAGACAACGAGACGCGCAGGTCCCCATGACAGTCCCCCGGCATGTCAGATCAAATCAGGAGTTTTCGCCCGTCCGCGCCGTTGCGGCCGGCTGGCGGCGATCGGCTCGGCTTAGAGTGCGTCGCTGTCGGTCTCGCCGGTGCGGATGCGGCGGGCGTGATCGATCGGCGTCACGAAGATCTTGCCGTCGCCAATCTGGCCGGTGCGCGCATGCGTCGTGATCACGTCGACCGCCTTTTCGGCGATGTCGGAGCCGACCGCGATCTCGATGCGCAGCTTGGGCAGGAAGTTCACGATGTATTCGGCGCCCCGGTAGATCTCGGTGTGGCCCTTCTGGCGGCCATAGCCCTTGACCTCGGTGACGGTCATGCCATGGACGCCGATCGCGGTGAGGGCCTGGCGCACCTCGTCGAGCTTGAAGGGTTTGATGATCGCGACGACGAGCTTCATGGTCGGGCCCTGGGTTCCTCGGATCTCGGAAGCCTGTTTCGGAGGCAGGCATCGGACGGCCGTTTTGGCCTGTTCATAGGCAAATGGCACAAATTCAGCGCAGCGTTAAGCGAAAACGTCAGGAGTGATCGATATCACTGAACGCAAGACGCGATCGCCCGACAGAATGAAGACGTTTCATCCCGGCCTTTTCCATTCGAGGACACATTATGTCGAATCGTTCCTGGTATTACGCCACGCAAGGTCAGCAACAGGGGCCCGTCTCGGAAAGCGAACTGCGCGACCTGATCGCGCGGGGCGCGTTGACCGCGGAAACGCTGGTCTGGAGCGATGGCATGGCCGGCTGGGAGAAGGCCGGGCGCATCCCCGGGCTGCTATCGGACGTGCCCGGCATCTCCCCGGCCGGTCCGCCCGCGTTCGACGCCGGCCCGTCCGAGCCAGGCAGCGCGCTCTCGGCCAGGCTCGACACCTGGCCCTATTTCGGCTGGGCCCTGCTGTACGTCGTGGGCCAGCTCGTGATCGTTCTGACGCCGTGGACCGCGGTCTATCTCTATCGCTACGTGATCGAGCGGATCCGGGTGCCCGGCCGGCCGAACCTGAGCTTCACCGGCCAGCCGCTCGACATCTGGTATGTGTTCATCGGCATGGGTGTCCTGACCTATGTCGGCCTGAGCGACCGGCCCTTCGTGCAGCTCATCGCCCTGGTCGGCGAGGCATTCCTGGGCTGGATGATCCTGCGCTGGGTGCTGAGCAGGATCGCCTCGAATGGCGAACCGCTGTCGATCCGCTTCGAAGGCAGCCCCGTGGTCTATTTCGGCTGGTACCTGCTGACGCTGGTGTCCGCGATCACCATCATCGGCTGGGCCTGGGTGTTGACGGCCTGGATGCGCTGGGTCTGCCGCAACATCCAGGGCACGCGGCGCGAGGTCGTGTTCAACGCCTCGGGCCTCGAGGTGCTGTGGCGCACCTTGGTGTTCGCGCTGGGCTGCAGCCTGATCATCCCGATCCCGTGGCTGCTGCGTTGGTACAGCGCCTGGTACATCTCGCAGTTCGCGCTGGTTCAGCGCACGTCGCAGCCGCTCTGACGTTGCTACGACCGGCGCTCGCGGATCGAGCCCTCCTGGGCCACGGAGGCGACCAGCGTGCCGTCCGTGGTGAAGATCGAGCCGCGGGTCAGCCCGCGGCCGCCCTGCGCGCTCGGCGAATCCTGCGCATAGAGCAGCCATTCGTCGGCGCGGAACGGCCGGTGGAACCACATCGCATGGTCGAGCGAGGCCGGCATCATGCGCTTGTCGAACAGCGTGCGGCCGTAGCGCGCCATCGCCGCATCGAGCAGCGAGAAATCCGAGGCGTAGGCCAGCGCGCACAAATGCAGCGTCGGGTCGTCCGGCAGCTTGGCCGCCGTCCTGATCCAGACGTGGATGCGGCCGTCCTCGATCTTCTTGCCGAAATAGCGGTCGAGCTCGACCGGACGCAACTCGATCGGCCGATCCGATTCATAATAGCGGCGGATGAAGTCCGGCATCTGCCGGAACATCTCCTGGAACATCGGCTGCTTGGAGATCTCCTCCGCCGTCAGCTTCTCCGGCGGCGGCACCTCCGGCATCTTGTCCTGATGATTGAACGCGCTCGCCTCGTCGCTGTGGAACGACACCATGATCGAGAAGATCGCATTGCCGTGCTGGATCGCGGTCACGCGCCGGGTCGCGTAGCTCTTGCCGTCGCGGAGACGCTCGACCTCGTAGATGATCGGCACCTGCGGATCGCCCGGCAGGATGAAATAGCAGTGCAGCGAATGCGGCAGCCGGCCCTCGACGGTGCGGCAGGCCGCCATCATCGCCTGGCCGATCACCTGGCCGCCGAACACGCGCTGCCAGCTGGTCTTCGGGCTGTTGCCGCGGAACAGGTTCACCTCGATCGGCTCGAGATCGAGGATCGAGATCAGGTCGATCAGTCCCTTGGACATGGCATGGCGCTTTCGCTGGCTCGGCTGCCGGCTCCAGGCCCGTTCGGGCGGGATCAGGCATCCGGAATTGACGGCCTCGGGTGGCAGCCCTTGGTTCTCCACTCTGTTTCGCCTAGCTATACTCCACCCGCAAGAGTAACCGTGAGCAGGGCGGCATGACGACACAGCGAAGCATTGTCATTTGTGGCGGGGCGTTTGCCGGCCTGGCTCTGGCGTTGGCGCTCCGGCAGGGGCTCGGCGCCGACGTGCCCGTGATCGTGGCCGATCCGGCGCTGGCGAACCGGCCGAGCCGCGATCCGCGCGCCAGCGCCATCGTCGCGGCCTGCCGCAAGCTGTTCGATGCGATCGGGGTCTGGGCCGACGTCGCGCCCGACGCGCAGCCGATCCTCGACATGGTCATCACCGATTCCAAGCTCGATGATGCGACGCGCCCGGCGTTCCTGACCTTCGCAGGGCAGGTCGAGGCCGGTGAGCCGTTCGCCCATATGGTGGAGAACCGGCTCCTGATCGATGCGCTGGTCCGGCATGCCGAGGCGCAGGGCATCGAGCTGAGGGCGACGGCGGTGACGGGTTTCGAGACCCGCAGCGACGCCATCGCGGTAACCTTGGCCGATGGCGGCCGGTGTGAGGCCAGCCTGCTGGTCGCGGCCGATGGCGCGCGCTCGAAGCTGCGTGAGCGCGCCGGCATTCCGACCCATGGCTGGGACTACGACCAGTCCGGCATCGTCGTCACCGTCGGCCACGAGCGCGACCATGGCGGCCGCGCCGAGGAGCATTTCCTTCCGCCGGGCCCATTCGCGATCCTGCCGCTGACCGGCAAGCGCTCCTCGCTGGTGTGGACCGAACGGCGCGCAGCGGCGAAGCGCCTCGTCGCGCTGGCTGCGGACGAATTCCATGCCGAGCTGGAAAAGCGCGCCGGGCTGCATCTCGGCGAGCTCAAGGTGCTCGATCAGCCGCGCGCGTTTCCGCTGTCCTATTTCGTCGCGCGGTCCTTCATCGCCCCGCGGCTGGCGCTGGTCGGCGATGCCGCCCACGTGATCCACCCCATCGCGGGCCAGGGGCTGAACATGGGGCTGAAGGACGTCGCCGCGTTGGCCGAGGTCGTCGTCGACGCCGCGCGCATGGGGATCGATCCGGGCCAGGTCGACGTCTTGGAGCGCTATCAGCGCTGGCGGCGCTTCGACACCATGGCGATGGGTGTAGCGACCAACTCGCTGAACTTCCTGTTCTCGAACAAGTCGACCTTGCTCCGCACCGTGCGCGACATCGGACTCGGCATCGTCGACCGTACGCCGCCGCTGAAGGAGCTGTTCATCCGTCAGGCCGCGGGTCTCACCGGCGAAATTCCGCGTCTGCTGAAGGGGGAATCCTTGTAGGCGTCAGCGGACGCCTGCGGCCGTAATGAAGCCCGCGACCGCCTCGACCAGGTCGGGGTCGAGCGGGCGGTCTGGATCGTTGTAGGACGACAGGTTCTCGTCCTCGTTGCCGACGTCGACCAGCACGTGGTTCATGTCCGGCAGCCACAGCGTCTTGGCGGCCGGGGCGGCAGCGGCCAGCGCGACCATGTCGAGCCGCGCGATCTGGACGTCGCGGGCCCCGCCGATGATGAGGATCGGGATGGTGATCTGCTTCAGCGGATCGATCGGGTCCTCGGTGAAGGCGGAGGCGATGCCGGGCTGCAGCGCCGGCGGGATCTGCAGCTCCGGCGGCGCGGGATCAACGATCTGCCCGGCCATCATGGCGTCGATCGCCTTGGCGACCGGCTCCATCGCCGCGGCCGGCAGCTTCTTCACGAGCTGCGCCTTGAGCAGGTCGCCCTGCCGCCGCGCCGACGTCGTGAGCAGCAGCAGGCGGTCGACGGGCGTGCGCCGGGCGACGAGGATCGCGACCAGGCCGCCCTCGCTGTGGCCGACCAGCACGATGCGGGCGAACTTGCCGCGCAGGAAGTCGACCAGCGACGCTGCATCGTCGACATAGTCCTTGAAGCGGAAGTCCTCCGGTTTGCCGAATTCCGCCTTCCAGCCGCGCGCGCCCCTCTTGTCATAGCGCAGGCTGGCGACGCCCCGGGCCGCAAGCTGCTCGGCGAGCTTCTTCAAGGTCGCAGGTTTGAGCTGCGGGCCATTGCCGTCACGGTCGGTCGAGCCGGAGCCCGCGATGAGCAGTGCGACCGGCGGCTTCTCGACGCCGGTGGGGACCGTCATGATGGCGTCGATCGCACCGACGCGGACGGCGCTTTCGTCGGCCGCCGCGGCCGTTGCGACGACGGCCAGGGCCAGTGCGAGCGTGCAACGGATCACGGCGGAGCGCATCGGTCAGTCGATCTTCCGTGCTTCCTCGGGCAGCATGATCGGAATGCCGTCACGGATCGGGTAGGCGAGCTTCGCCGCGCGCGAGACCAGCTCCTGCTTCGCTGCGTCATACTCCAGTGGGCCCTTGGTCATCGGACACACCAGGATTTCGAGCAGCTTGGGATCGACGGAATTGGCGGGGCGTTCGAGCGGGGCGTTCATGGCAAGGATCTCCGGCGGGCGCTCTCTAGCACATCGGCCGCACCGCTGTCGCCACTCAAGGCTCGTGCAGGGCGATCCGGACCAGTTCGTCGATCACGGCATTCTGCTGCGCCGGCGGCAGCGGCCGGTCGGACAGCGCGTGACCGAGAAAGGCCCAGTACAGCACCTGCGCCCGTGCCTGCGCGACTGCCGGCGGCAGGCCGCCGGCCGCGAGCAGGCTCTCGACATAGCCGAGCCGGCGCCGGTCGATCGCCTGAACGGCGTGGCGCGCGGCCGGGTCGGACGCCGCCCAGCTGCGGACGGCTCGTTCCAAAGTGAGCCGGATCGAGAAGGTCCGCTGGAGCAGGACGGCGATCGCCGGGTCGTCGCCCACGCTCGCCGCCACACCGGTGATGATCTGCTCGGCGGCAATCTCGCGCCAATGCTTCAGCAGCTCGGAATGGAATGCCGCCACGTCGGCGAAGTGCCAGTAGAAGCTGCCGCGGGATACGCCCATCGCTTTTGCCAGCGGCTCGGCCTTGAGCGCGGTGAAGCCCTTCCCGGCCAGCACCTTGAGACCCTGGTCCAGCCAATCCTTCGCCGAGAGCTGCTCGTTCATGTCGTCACCGTTCCCCGCACCATACACAACTGTATTGACGTGCGCCAGCGCCCGATGCATGTTCCATACATGACTGTATGGAGGCGATGATGCGGGATCTGCTGTTGCAAGGCGCCGGGCTGGTCGCGGTCGCGACCGCGCTGATCCACGGCGTTCTGGGCGAGACTGTCGTATTCAAGCGCGCCACCATTTCCCCGACGCGGCTGCGGACGCTGCTTCGTCTGGTCTGGCAAGCCGGGACTGTGGCATGGATCGGCTGCGGCGTGCTGCTCGCAGCTGCGCCCTGGATGGGCTCCGAGCCGGCGCGGCATTGGACCGTGATCACGGTGATCGTCGTGTTCGTCTTCGCCGCAGGCGCCAATGCGCTGGCGACACATGCGCGTCACATCGGCTGGGTCATGCTGGCCAGCGTCGTCGTGCTTGCGGCTGCCGGCTATTGACGCTCCCTCGCCGGAACGGTGGCAACAAGGTGGCGCCATGCAGGCCCTGTGATCGGTCGCAACGGCCGACTGCAGTTCGGCCGCACGCCACTCACCGCGATGCCACTGCCCCGACACATTCGCCTAGAATGGTTCAAACTTAGAAGGAGTCTCTTTGCAGACCCGGCGGCGAGCCGCTTAGCTGTTCGCCGTCGCGAGCGGATGCCTTGGCGTCGAGATCGATGCGGAGGCAAAACCGTTCTCCGATTTGCTTGTCTGAGTACGAGAGGACTGATCGATGTTGGTCGACGTGGTGCGGAAGTTGGTCGTTGTAGGAGGGAGCGTCGGGATGCTGCTGACGGCGACGCAAGTGCAGGCCGAGGGGGTCAACGAGATCTGCCTTACCTATGCGAACGGGCAGTTCGAGCCCAAGGAGCCCACCGTGCACGCCGACGCGCCGCTGACCATCCGCGTCAAGAACATGGAGGCCAAGGCGATGGAGTTCGAAAGCACGACGCTCAAGCTCGAGAAGGTGATCGCGGCCAACAGCGAGGCCGTCCTCAACGTCCGTGCGATGAAGTCGGGACGCTACGAATTTTACAACGACTTCAATGAAAAAGCGCGCGGCTTCATCAACGTTCAATAGGCCTCCTCACATGCTTGCCGCGCTCATCATCGTCTTTCGTGAGGTGTTCGAGGCCGGGCTGATCGTCGGCATCGTGCTCGCCGTCACCAGCGCCGTGCCGTATCGGCTGCGCTGGATTGCCGGCGGCCTGTTTGCCGGCCTGTTCGGCGCCTGCATCGTCGCGTCCTTTGCGGGCGCGCTGACCCAGCTGTTCGAGGGCATGGGGCAGGAGCTGTTCAACGCAGCCATCCTGTCGACTGCCGTGATCATGCTGACCTGGCATAATATATGGATGGCCCGCCACGGCCGGGAGATGGCGCATGAACTGCGGACCATTGGCCAGGCAGTCGCCGAGGGCGCCAAGCCCATGGTCGCGCTCGCGATGGTGATCGCGATTGCGGTGCTGCGCGAAGGCAGCGAAGTGGCGCTGTTTCTCTACGGGGTTGCGGCCTCCGGCGACGACACCGGCGGTGCGCTGCTGGGCGGAGGCGTCCTCGGCCTGCTGCTCGGTGTTGCCGTCTGCCTCGCAACCTATCTCGGCCTGATGCGGATTCCGCCCCGCGCCCTGTTCAGGACCACCACCGTTCTGATCACGTTGCTCGCGGCCGGAATGGCCGCCCAAGCGGTGTTCTTCCTGGCCCGCGCCAACTGGCTGACGTCGTTCGATCAGGTGGTCTGGGATTCGAGTGCGGTTCTCCCCGAGGCTGGCCTCGCCGGACGGACGCTGAAGGCGCTGATCGGCTACACGGACCAGCCGACCGGCATGCAGCTCGCGGTCTATGTCGGGGTCATCCTGGCGACCGTCGCACTGATGCGCCTGACTGCGATGCCGCAGTCTTCGCGCACGGCCGCTGCCGAATGATCACTGCAGCGGCGGATCGCCCGAGGTCCGCTTCTTGGCGAGATCCATCTCGGTGACGGCGATGAGGATCTCGGCGCGGGTCTTCAGATCCGGTGCCTCAAGCATCGCCTGCTTCTCCGCCGGCCCGTAAGGCGACATCATCGCCAGCGCGTTGACCAGCGCCTCGTTCGGCGCGGCCTCGATGCCGGCCCAGTCGACCTTGAGATTGTTGGCCTTGAGGAAATCGGTCAGCACCGCCAGCAGAGCGTCGCGATCAACGGCATCCTCGCCCTTGCGGGCGGTGAAGTCGTCGAGGAACGGGAAATAGTCGACCTTGCACTGACGGTAGGCCGTCAGCACCGTCATTTCCTCGACCACCTTGAAGCGGGACACGCCGGTGAGCTCGAGGATGTAGCGGCCATCGCCTGACTCGGCGAGCTGGGTGATCCGCCCGACGCAGCCGACCTTGAACAGCACCGGACGTTCCTCGCTCGAAGAATGCGTGACGTCGGGCTGGATCATTCCGATCAGCCGATGTCCGTCGCGGAACGCATCATCGACCATCGCGAGATAGCGCGGCTCGAAGATGTTGAGCGGCATTTGGCCGCGCGGCAGCAGCAGCGCTCCGGCCAGCGGAAACACCGGGACGATCTCAGGCAGCTCGGCGGGACCGCGATATTCGGCATTGATCGGCATGCGATACCTCGTGTCCGCGGAAGCGCGCGCTACGCTCGGGCCGGGTTACGAAAACAGGATCGTCGACAAGCGTCTGCGGCCTTCGATGGTGGCCTCATCGACGCCGCCCCAGGCTTCGAAGAACTGCACGAGCTGCTTGCGCGCACCATCCTCGTTCCATTTGCGGTCACGCTTGACGATATCCAGCAACTGGTCGGTGGCTTCCTTGCGCCTGCCCGCGGCGTTCAGCGCGGTCGCCAGATCGAAACGCGCCTGATGGTCGAGCGGATTGGCGGCGACCTTCTGCTCGAGCTCGCCGATCGGTCCGAGAGACTGCGCCTGCTCCGCCAGGTCGATGGCAGCCTGCACCGCAGAGACCATCGAATCGTTGCGCTTGGCTTCGGGCACCATGGCGAGCGTCTGCTTGGCGTCCTCGACCGCACCGAGTTCGACCTGGCATTTGGCCAGCCCGGCGATGGCCGCAATGTTGGTAGCGTCGATCGCGAGCACTTCCGCATAGATTTCTGCGGCGCCGGCGGCGTCGCCTTCAGCCAGGACGGCTTCGGCTTCCTTGATGATCTCGGCGATATCGGGCTCGCCGGCTCCCGGGACGCCCTTGGTCAGCTTCTCGATGAAGGCGTTGATCTGGCTCTCCGGGACGGCACCCATGAAGCCGTCAGCCGGTCGTCCGCCGACGAAGGCGATCACGGCCGGGATCGACTGGATGCCCATCTGGCCGGGGATGGCCGGATGCTCGTCGATGTTCATCTTGACCAGCTTGACCTTGCCCTTGGCGGCCTTGACGGCCTTCTCCAAAATCGGCGTCAGCTGTTTGCACGGTCCGCACCAGGGCGCCCAGAAGTCGATGAGAACGGGCTGACGCTTCGATTCCTCGATGACGTCCTGCACGAAGGTCTGCGTCGTGGTGTCCTTGATCAGATCCGGCACCTGCGGCGCCGCTCCGCCGCCCTGCTCAACAATGGTCACGGGGATCCTCGTCCGAAAAGCTGGAATGGGCGGCCGACCGGAATCCGGCCGCCGCCGCGCCTCAATACACGGTTTCTCCGACTCTAAGTGGCGGTCCCTGGGGAAATTTCAATCGGTTCCGGCCGTGAGCCGCCAAATGACCGTTTTGGACCCGGTTGGGCCGCCCCGAGCATCGAAATTGACGATCGTCCCGGTACGAAACCTGTCTCAGACCTGTTGCATTCGTCCGCGGCATTTGGCATAGGTCTGCCCGTCGCTGGCGGCCACGCTGCCCAGGCGGCACGGATGCGGGTGTAGCTCAGTGGTAGAGCACGACCTTGCCAAGGTCGGGGTCGAGGGTTCGAACCCCTTCGCCCGCTCCAAATTCTCCGCTCCGGCTTCCCTTACTTGATGGCTCCAGCCGACTTGCCCGTCGCGGGCATTGACCAGGCCGCGAAAGCATCCGCGAACACCTTATCTCCGCCCGGACCTTTGGCGATCGCGAGGATCCCTCGGCGCTGATTCATGTAGACGAGCGGAATATCGAACCATTCCCGCCCGCCAAGCAGCTGCTCGTTGCGCTCGCGGTCCGCCACGACGTTCGAGAGCCCGACCAGGAACGAGCCTTCCGTCACCTTCACGGCGAGCCCCGCGAGCGGCGTGCCGCGCGATTTTTCGTCCGTCTTCATCAGGATGCCGGGCAGGCTGCTGACGCCACCGCCGGGAAAGTCTGGGCCAAGTCTGAAAGTCACATCGGCAATATGGCTGGCCGGCATGCTCGGATCGCGATTCTGGCGCAGCTGAATGGTCAGTTTCATCTTGCGCTCGGGAACATCGATATCGGCACGGATCACCAGTGTGGACGCGCCAGTCTGTGCGTCCTTGATCGTCTCGGTCCGCCAGGTGACCGAGCCGGGATAGCGCCGGCCTTTCGGGTCCGTCGGATCCTCGTCATAGAGAACGGCAAGACCAGCCGTGCGGGCATCCTGTGCGGCGCTCTCACCCGGCTGGGCAGGCGTTGTGCCTGCCAGAGGGGTGGGCTGGCTCGCGACCGACGTCGCGGGCTTCGACGCGATGGGGCTCCACGGCGTGCCGCCGTCGATCATGGTGAACATCACGAACGGCTGCTGAGCCCCCTTGGTGAGGCGCCCCACCGCCAAATCGGTCTGATTGAAGATCTCAATCAGACGCCTGTCGGTCTGCTGCAGCGCCTCGGCAAGCGCGGCGGCGAACACACCATGACCGTCTGGCCCGCGCTGACCAACGGTCCCTGGCTGTGCGGCAAACGACATCATGGTGCGTGCGGGCACGTGCATCGGTGCCAGGCCGGCCGCGAGACCCGCGATGCCGCGCGCTTCGAATGGATTGGACCGGAAGGCGTCGAGGATGACCACGTTCTGCCGGCGGCTCGATCCATCGATCTCGCGGAGGACCGCGTTCAGATCCCGTAGCTCCGTGTCGAGATCGGCCGCTTTTGCCGGCGCCGCGTCGACCGGAACGAGATAGTTGGTGCCGTTCAGATTGAGCCCATAGCCGGCATAGTAGATCAGCGCGATATCGGCATCAGCGGCCCGTCCCTTGAATTCGGCGATCGCACGATCGAAGCCCTTCCTGTCGAGATCGATCTGGGCGCCGCCGCCGCTCAAGGTGAAGCCGAGCTGCCCGAGCCTTTCCGCCAGCAGCCGCGCATCCGCCGCCGGTTCGTCCAGGAGCGGTGCGTGCTCATGGATGGAGTTGCCGATCACCAGCGCGACGCGCTTGTCCGCCGCAGCAGGTCCCGTGACGGTCAGGATGGCGACGATGAGCAGGATGGTTCCAGACAGCAGCCGTCCGACTTGGCCGATCACCCGACGCATGCCACCGATCTCCTGCCGCGCGATCCACGCGTTCACGCGCCGTCTCTACCATGCTTTGAACAAAGGGGGAACAAAAATTCGCCGGCGACAATCGAAATTGCCGGCATCGGGTCAGACGATCACGGGCGTCCGCACGCGGCCGGCATCCCCGAACACGCGCAGATAGCGGGCGATCTCGGCCGGGTCGCCGGTGGCCTTCTCCGGATTGTCGGACAGCTTCACCGCGGGATGGCCATCCACCGAGGTGACCTTGCAGACCAGCGAAATCGGATCGAGATCGACCGACCCGTCCGGCATGCAGCCGACGAAATCGTTGGTGAGATTGGTGCCCCAGCCGAATGACAGCCGAACCCGGTCGGCGAAGCGGTGGTGGATCTGCTCGATCGATTCGGCATCCATCGCATCGGAGAACACCAAGAGCTTCTGCCGGGGATCGCGCCCCTTCGACTTCCACCAGGCGATGATCTCTTCGCCGGCTTCGATCGGCGGCGCGCTGTCGGGACGGAAGCCGGTCCAGTCGGCGACCCAGTCCGGCGCGTCGCGCAGGAATGCCTTGGTGCCGAACGCATCGGGCAGCGCGATCAGCAGGTTGCCGGCATAGGTCTGGCGCCACTGGTCGAGAATGCGGTAGGGCGCGACGCGCAGTTCGTCATCGTTCTTGGCGAGCGCGGCCGCGACCATCGGCAGCTCATGGGCGTTGGTGCCGATGGCTTCGAGATCGTTGTCCATCGCGAGCAGCACGTTCGAGGTGCCGGTGAAGGACGGGCCCAGGCCTTCCTTCACGGCTTCGACGCACCAGCGCTGCCACAGGAAGCCGTGGCGGCGGCGGGTGCCGAAATCCGACAGGCGCAGCCCCTCCAGCTTGCGCAGCCGTTCGACCTTGGCCCAAAGCTTGGCCTTGGCGCGGGCGAACAGCACGTCGAGCGCAAACCGTCGCTGGCCCTTCATGGCCTGACGCGAACGCAGCTCGTTGACGATGGCGAGCGCCGGAATCTCCCACATCGTGGTATGGGACCACGGTCCGTGGAAATGCAGCTCGTACTGGCCGTCGGCCTTGTGCAGCTCGTATTCGGGCAGGCGGAAGTTCGCGAGCCAGGCGATGAAATCCGGCGAGAACATGTGGGTCTTGCCGTAGAACGTATTACCGGCGAGCCAGATCAGCTCCTTCTTGGCGAAGCGGATGGTCCGGGCATGATCGAGCTGTGCCCGCAATTCGCCCTCGTCGATGACGTCGCCGAGCCGCACCCGCCGGGTGCGGTTGATGACCGAAAAGGTCACCTGCTGATTCGGGTAGAATTCCCGAATCATTTGCAGCATCAACAGTTTGTAGAAATCGGTATCGAGCAGGCTGCGCACGATCGGATCGAGGCGCCAGCCGTGATTGTAGGTTCTGCTCGCGATATCTGTGACGGTCATGCGAAGGTTTTACAGCGCTGGCGGAAAAGCCGCCACTGGGCTTTGTCGCAGATGGCCGTTGCGGCGCAAGGCAGTGTCCTCTCGAGTCTTGCAAGCATTACCGGCTTGCCAGGAGCGGGACGCCGGGATCGAAGGCCAGCACCGCCTCCACCCATTTTGCCGCGCGAAGGACGTGAAGGTCGTCGCGGGGGCGACCGGCGATCTGGATGCCGAGCGGAAGCCCGTTCCGGCCAAACCCAGCAGGCAGAGAGACCGCCGGTGCTCCGACGAAGGTCCATGGCGCGCAATATTCGGCGTCCCCTGTCCAATCCAGGCCGCGCGGCGCCTCGCCGAAAGCGGGCAAGGTGAGCACCGCATCGAACCCGTCGAGCTCAGCTGCAAGCGCCTTCTGTCGTGCAGCCTGTGCGGCCTTGGCGGCCAGGTACTCCATCGCCGACTTGGTCCGCCCACTTTCGACATGGCTTTTCATCACATCGCTGACGCGGTCGGGATAGCGCGCGATCAGGCCGGAAAAGATGGTTGTCGCCTCGCTCAGCATGATCGTCGTGACCGCGTCCCAATGGACGGCGTCGAGCTCGGGCAGCGCGATGTCCTCGATGACGGCGCCGGCGCTACGAAGCTTGTCGATGGCCGCCTCGAACACAGCCCTCTGCTCCGCCTCGGCGCGCTCCCATTTGGCAAAGCGCGCGACCGCGAGCCGCGGGCCGGCGAGAGGTGCAATTCCCTGATCGGCGTCGACTGCAAAGCCCGGCAACGGCCGGCCGTGCGCGTCGCCCTCGCTGGTGCCGGCGAGCAAAGAGAGCGCGAAGGCCACGTCGTCAACGCGGCGCGCGAAGAATCCGACGTGATCGAGCGACGGGCTGAGCGGATGCACGCCGACGCGGGGGATCGCGCCAAAGCTCGGTTTGAAACCGACCACGCCGTTGAAGGCGGCGGGGCGGATCACCGAGCCCAGGGTTTGCGTGCCCAACGCCAACGGCACGAGCCCCGCCGCAACGGCGGCGGCCGAGCCCGACGACGAGCCACCCGGCGTATGCGCCGGGTTCCAGGGATTGACGGTCGGCCCGGGATGGCGCCAGGCGAACTCGGTCGAGACCGTCTTGCCAAAAATAGTTGCACCAACGTTGCGCAGCCGCTCGACCACCCAGGCATCCGCCGCCGGCACATGATCGCGATAGATCGCCGAGCCGTTGGTGGTCGGCATGTCCGACGTCGCGATGATGTCCTTGATCGCGACGGGAATTCCGCCCAGCGGGCCGGCTTTCGGCGTCACATCGCGCGGCAGATATTCGAACGCCTTCAACTGCGGTTCTATTGCCTCCGTCTTCTGCAGGCTTTGCTCGCCATAGGCGCCGGCTGCGGCCGGGTCGGCCTTGAACCGCCGCAGCAATTCCAGCACACCGGCGCCGGCTTTCGGTGTCGGCAGAATGAAGCGTTCAGACATCAAAACATCCCTATGGCATGACTCTTGGAGGCGCAATGAACGATCACGGCCTCCACTTGTCGCGCCGCATCCTATCGATTGTCGACGCATGAGCCAATCGCGCGGTCAATGGTATGACGTGAAGAGAGCGCATGGCCTTGCGGCGTCGCCGCAGCGAAGATGATCCATGCCGCAACAGCGCGCACATCGCATGCGCATGCGGCAAAACTTGCAGCACAGCGATGCGTATTGAGCTCGGCGCGAACGCGGCAGCAAGACGCTTCTCACCCGCTCAAGATGTGCTACCTTTTTCGAGTCTGATCCACTGAGTGGTCGACCAAAGGACGTCTCGACATACGGTCCGCATAATAGAGGCAGCCTGAAGAGCTGCCTGATGGGAGTGAAGCGATGACATCGGCTTTTCACCGAAGCATTCTTGCGCTTGCAACAATCGGTCTTCTCGCCGGCACCAGCTTGGCCGG